>JALNZD010000011.1 GCA_023229505.1 Bacteroidales bacterium
TATCAAAAATTTGCTTTTGGACACATTTTGAAAGAAAATTCAGCTTACGTTTTCCATATTGGTCTATTTTTATTTTTTCGTCAATTATAAACGTTTATCAAATTGCCCCTTTTCGGAACGGGCTCAACTTTGAACTTTGAACTTATCTTTTCGCCCTTTGCTCCAGAAACTCCACCAGCAACCTCACTCCAAACCCTGTTCCCCCTGCAGTCCTGTAACTGTCTTTTTTTTCTATGAAAGCCGGTCCGGCAATGTCAAGGTGGATAAAAGGGTAGTCGGTGAAATGTGCGAGGAACTTGCCCGCCGTGATCATGCCGGCATCCGTGCCGCCGATGTTCTTGATATCAGCCACATCCGATTTGATCAGTTCGCCGTATTCTTCCCAGAACGGGAATACCGCGATCCGCTCGTAAACCATCTTGCCGCATTCTATAAGAAGTTCCATCTCTTTTTCAGCCCGGTTTTCCATGGCTACAATGCCATATCTGCCGATTGCCCGGCTGGCAGCGCCGGTAAGGGTTGCCGCATCAATAACCAGTTCAGGCTTGAATTTCTTCGCGTAGCTGAGCGCATCTCCCAGGATCAACCGTCCTTCAGCATCGGTATTCAGCACTTCAACCGTTGTTCCGTCGTACATTTTGATGACATCGCCCGGGGCAATGGAATTGGCATCCATCCTGTTATCTGTGGCAGGCATCAGGCCAATCACATGTAAGGGAAGGTTTAGTCTGGCAATGGCATAAATAACCGTCGCCATCGTGGCCGCACCGGCCATGTCATCTTTCATATTATCCATGAAATTGGCGGTCTTCAAGTTCAAACCTCCCGTATCGAAAACCACTCCTTTTCCAACCAGGATAACCGGCTTTTTGTTGACCGGTTTCGGAGGATTCCATTCCATGATAGTGAAAGTCGGCGGATCAGCACTTCCTTTGTTTACAGCCAGTAGACCGCCCATTTTCAGCGCTTCGATTTTGTTTTTGTTCAGCACTTCAACCTTTATACCCACTTCTTCACCCATTTTCTGGAATTCTTTCGCCAGTACCTGGGCCGACAGGTGAGATACTGGCTCATTGACCAGCGTCCTGCAACGGATGACTGAATCGGTTAAAATGTTCATCCTGTCGATCTCCGCGTCTTTTATCAATTTGGAAAGTATACCTACCGAGGAAAGCGAATTCTCTTTCTCTTTCTTATCGCTCTTATATTTCAGAAACTGGTAGCTGCCGAGGGCAATCCCTTCCACCAGGGCAAGTGTCTCCGGGCCTTTGCCATCGACATCCACCACTACAACGCTTTTCGCTTTCAGCTCATTCAGCCTGGCTGCCAGGCTGTCGCCGGCTTTGCGGCAATTCTCCAGCCGCTTATAGCCCTCTTTTTCTTCTTTGATCAATTGAACCAGCACCCACTTGCCGAGCCTGTCAAAAACAACTGTTTCCTTTTTATGTTCAGATAAAACCTGGCTGGCATAGGCAATTTCTTCCTTGCTCAGGTATTTCAGGTCGATGTTTTTCACATCGGAGGTCAGCAGGATGATATTATCGTCAAGCGAGATTTTATTGATCTTCTTAGACATGGTTAGTAGTTTTTAAAATGAATGATAAAATTTTTCCGGTAGTTCCCTTCCTCTCCTCAACAAAACGCTTGCAAATTTCCCCCGTAGCCAGGTAAAATTTACGATTTTCAATTAATTGTGTAGACCGTCTGTTCAGCTCCTCCTGGTTGCAGATGGAAAAAGCTCCCCCGGTTTCGATCAGATCAACGGCTTCGCAGAATTTCTCATATTTTGGCCCGAATATCACCGGTTTTCCGAAAGCTGCCGCCTCCAGAATATTATGGATCCCTGCTCCAAATCCGCCACCGATGTAGGCAATTGTGGCGTACTGATATAAATGGGAGAGATAGCCGATTCCATCGACGATCAGAACATTGCAAGGTATTGCATTATCTTCTGAAAGAGCAGAAAAAACTTCCACACGACAACTTTGAACTTTGAACTTTGAACTTTGAACTGCAGCAACCAGCGTTGCCACCCACACTGCCCCCACCTCATGCGGTGCGATAATAAACTTCATCCGGTCGCCCAGGATTTCGATCAATTTAATAATCAGTTCTTCATCAGCCGGCCAGGTGCTGCCTGCGAGAAAAACAGGCTGATCCCCGACAAATTTTTCTACCAGGGGAAATGACCGGGATTTCGCAGCAATTGATGCCACCCGGTCGAAACGGGTATCACCGCTTACGGTTACCTGGTCGATACCAAAAGATCGCAATAATTCTGCTGATTGATTATCCTGGACAAAAAACCGGGTCACTTTCAGGAGCTGTTTTCTTGCCCAGCCGCCGTACCACATGAAAAAATGCTGGTTTGACCTGAAGATGGCAGAGATCACATAAACGGGGATTTTTTCCCTGTAAAGAAAATCGAGATACCGGAACCAGAACTCATATTTCACGAAAACGGCCAGCGCAGGGCGCACAAGGCGGATGAATTTCTTCGCATTCCACGGGCTGTCGAGTGGAAGGTAAAAGATGTAATCGGCCCCATCATAATTTTTCCTGATCTCATAACCGGAAGGGGAGAAAAAGGTCAAAAGAATTTTCCAGTCGGGATGCTCATTCCGGAAAGCCTCGATCACCGGCCGGCCTTGCTCAAACTCTCCCAGGGAAGCGCAGTGAAACCAGGCGAGAGCCCCCTTTGAACTTTGAACTTTGAACTTTGAACTCAGTTCCTTGAAAATCCTCTTTCTCCCACTCACCCACCTTCGTGCTTTCGGATTAAAAAGCGCCGCGACCGAGATGACATCTCCATACAGGTGAATGATAAGGTCATAGATAATCCACATCGGCTTAGGGACTTAATAATAATAAAATTCCTTCAATGTGCGCTGGCGCAGCGGGATCATCCAGGCGATCTTTGGACCGATGAGAAAGTCAAACCTTTTCCCTTCGGGTGGCGCCATCGTATCGAAATAATAATCCCTGTAGCCCTTAGTCCATCCTTCAAAAGCTTCAATTGAGAACGTGAAATTCAACAAGCGATTTTGGCCGAAATACATGAAGCCGATCGACTGGTTGAGCATTAAACCGCCGCTCAGCCTGTCGTAGCCCCTTTTATAATCACCCTTTAATTGTGGTGCGCTTGAGTTTTCCACTTCGATCCTGATCTTATGGGTGATGTATCCAAAACCGGCAGTAAAGAAAATGCCTGAATTTTTATCTGCTTTAATCAAAGGAATCAATTTCCCGAATTTGGCCCCAATAACATGTCCGCGCTCAAAGAGGGCGACGACAGCAGGTGTTCCATCACCGTTGATGACATTTCCTTCAGAAGTCATGATCCCTTTCAGGATGCTTAAACCATTTTTGACATTGCTCCCGAACAGGTAGTTATATTCAACGCCAAAAAGCCAGTTAGAAGAGGTTTTCCACATGAATCCGGGCCCGACGGTCGAATTCGACCCGAACCTTTCGGCCATATCCGCCCCCGGCCACTGGTAACCGTAGAATCCATAGAACATCGGTATGCTTACCGCGGAATCGGATTTGGCGCGCTGTGATTGTGCCTGGAATGAAAGCACCAAGAGTATTATCGGCAGTAATATCCTGAACAGGCGCATGGAATGGTTTTTTGCAAAGATAAGTTTATTTTGAGTCGGCGGTCAGCGGTCAAATCTTAACATCATCAAATCATCAAATCAACAAATCTCCAAATCTCCCAATCCCCCTATCACCCAATCATTGCACCACCTCAATCTCCGTAACCAGCCTGTTACCGTTCTCATCCACCAGCGTAATGTTATGTTTTCCTTGCGGTGGCTGCAGGCTCATCTTATGTATATCCCTTGTGAAACCAAGGTATTCGTCATCCAGGTGCCAGTAAATGATGGTTGATGGAATCTGATGGGCGGCTTCGAAGATAACTTCTCCAAGCCTGCCATTCTGCTCATGTGGTATCAATATCTTTTTATCTCCCGCCGGGTAGATGAACTGCATCAGTTTCTGCCGGTCGTCGCTGCAGCCGCTCAATAGCGGAGGCACCGGCCTGTAAAATGGATCCCTCAGCCTGTAATAGGCGCCCAGTGCCGGGGGAAGAATAAACCAAGGGGTCGGGACAATCTTTTCCGACGGATAACAATCGGCATTCACGCGGTACTGACCGGTTTCATCGAGCTGAAGCAGTCGGTGGTAAGGGCATGGCATCGATTTCAGCCCTTCAAGGCAAATGGTGACAGAATCACGCTCCGGACAATACACCGAAGGCCTGTAGCCACTTTGCCTGCAAACTTCTGTTTTCTCAAGTTCATCAAAAGGCTCCGGAAACCAATGACCGGGTGCCGGAAGCACCCTGAAAACCTCGAACATCAGGGGAGCAGCAGCTGATACACCGGTAAGTCCCGGCCGCCCTTCGCCACCGGCATTGCCGACCCAGACGCCCACAAGGTAATCCGCAGTCATCCCCACCGACCAGGCATCCCGGAAACCGAAGCTGGTGCCTGTCTTCCAGGCAATATTCCTCGAAGATGCAAAAGCCCTCCAGCCCTCTTCTTCTTCCGGGCGGTTGACATCGCACATGGCATGGAGTGTCAGCCAGGCGGCGCCGGCGGAGTAGGCCGGGGACTCCATCCCGGGGGATGGAGTCCCTTTTAAAGTACGGCCCATGTTGCTGTACATCGAGCAGACATCCCACAGGCTTGCCTCCGCCCCGCCAAGGATCAGCGAAAGGCCGTAATGGGAGGCAGGCTTATTCAGGGTGGTCATGCCAAGCTTTTTCAGTAAATCGTAGAAAGGCTGTACGCCGTACTCTTTCAGCAGGTAAACTGCCGGGATGTTCAGCGACCTGCTCAGGGCAAGCCTTGCCGGAACCGCGCCATCGTAAGTCTGGCTGAAATTCTTCGGTGAAAATCCGGAAAAATATGAAGGTACATCCGGCACCAGCATCCCTGGCAACAACTCACCGGCATCCATCATCGCGGCATAAAGAAAAGGCTTCAATATGCTGCCACTGCTGCGGGGAGCCACGATAATGTCCACATCAGGACTGTGAACGGAATCATTTTGATCGGCCGAATTTCCCAAATAAGCAAGGACTTCCCCCGAATTCAGGTCCATCACCATAATGGCAGCGTTAAAAACCTGGTTGGCCGCCAGGATGGGCTGATTCCGCCTGGCAATGGCGGAAACTTTTTCCTGCAGGCCCGCATCGATGGTGCTCATGATCTGCTCCCCGCCTTGTTGTTTTGTTAGACGAGCTACAAAGTGACGGGCATTGTTCGGTAACGGGAGAGGATCTTGCGGAAGCGGCTCATCACAAGCGAGATTGCAGGTGATCTCATCGATTCTCCCGTCCGCCATAAGTTTATTAAGCAGCCTGTTCCTCTTTTTGAGGAGCACATCCCTGTTTTTTCCCGGGTGGATGGCTGAAGGAGCATTGGGGAGCACCGCCAGCACAGCAGCTTCGGCCCAGGAGAGTTCCGATGGCGGCCGTCCGAAATAGCGCCAGGAAGCGGCGCCCAGGCCGACATTATTTCCTCCGAAAGGGGCATGCGAAGCATACATCCCGAGAATGCTGTTTTTGGAATAAGAGACCTCCAGCCTGAAGGCCAGCCATATTTCCAGCACTTTTTCCCAAACGGTGCGCGGTTTCCCTTTGCGCGAAAGACGTATCGTCTGCATGGTAAGGGTGCTTCCTCCGCTGACGACCTTCCCGGCACGGATATTCTGCCAGAGCGCCCGTCCAAGCGATACCGGGTTAAACCCGGGATGCCGGTAGAAATGCCTGTCTTCAAACCTTAGCAGGCAGGTCGTGAATTTATCCGGAACCGAATCTGCGGGAGGAAAGCGCCACTGTCCATCACCGGCAATCCTGGCCCCGAGAAGCCTCCCATGCCGGTCGTAAACAACAGTGGCATAAGGGTCATCAAATAGCGGCGATGGTAAGGAAAGCCAGAAAATTACCAGTAAGGCAACTATTGTAACAATCCATGTCAGTCTTTTACCTGACCACTTCAACCCAACGACCCTTAGTGTTTGCATGGATATTCTTTTCATACATTGCCTCGCAATTTACCGCCGGGAGATAATACTTTCCAGAGTAAGCGGCATTGAGCCGTACACGGAATGTCTTCTTCTGATATTTTTCCAGGTCAAAGAACGTGTATACCCTGTCATCCCGAATGTCGCGGTAAACATAGCTGTCCTCCTTCAATCCCGATGCAATATCTTGCACCCTCGTGTTGATGATCTCCCAGCCTGAAGGGAAAACCTGGCTCAAAGCCATATCAGTGTATGAGAACAATACCCCCGGATGTTCCACCGTCACCTGGGCAATGAAGTCAGTTCCCTGCTTTAATGAATCAATATTCAGCACTTTCCCGTTATCAGCCGTATAAACGACGCTTATTCTGAGACTGGATGATTGTTCGGTTTCAAGCCCGTGGAGCGGCTGGCCGGAAAGTGTCACATTCACAAAAAGCCTTGTATCAGGTTTGTTGTTTTTAACCTGGAAATTTCCCGACATGCCTGCTGATTCTTCCAGGTCAAGCATATAAACCGATTTCACGGATTTTAAAGTTTCTGATTTCGTTTTATTCAACATATAGTCCAACTCAAGGCCTTTGCCGGCATTTTTCCCCGCATAACTGGCAATGGCATAGAGGCAGAAAGCCGTAGTCTGGGTACTGTAATATCCGTCTTTTAGCTCATCTGCAATTCTTTTCATGATTAGAAAGGCTTCGTTATCTTTTTTCAACATCGAAAGCGCTTCCAGTGTAA
Source organism: Bacteroidales bacterium (assembly GCA_023229505.1). Classification (NCBI taxonomy): domain Bacteria; kingdom Pseudomonadati; phylum Bacteroidota; class Bacteroidia; order Bacteroidales; species Bacteroidales bacterium. The sequence continues at coordinate 6,775 of JALNZD010000011.1, forward strand.
ATGCCAGGTCCCGCAATGATGAACCATAGGTATAACCGGCATAATAATATTCATCCGTTATCCCCACCTGCCTGCCGGCAATTATTTCCTCAGCCACTTCAGGTTTGCCTGCATAGAGATAGGCAGTTGCCAGTATCCAGGCAGTTGATGGCGAAAGCTTTCCTCCTTCCCTCATCCTGTTCATTGCGCTCATGTTAGGCTTTTGGCCCAGTGCAAGGGTATACAAACGGTAAGCCTGGCTCAGGTCATTCCAGGGCTGGCTCTCTGCCAGGCTGCCCTGGTAACTGCCTGCTGTCCGGTACTGGTAATCCATCCATTTCTCAAGCAGGCCGGCAGGGAGCAAATATCCTTTGTTAGCTGCCAGGATAAGGAAATGACCGGCATAGGAGGTCGCCCAGCCGTTCACATCCGCCTGCCCCGGCCAGTAGCTCATTCCCCCGTTGGGCAAAGTCATCCTGGAAATCCTTTTGATTGCTGCCCTGATATTCCGGTCGAGCACCATTTGCTGTTCCCCCTTCAAATCCGTCAGCTCGCCAAGATAAAGCTGTGGAAATGCGCTCGAAACCGTTTGTTCAAGGCAACCATAAGGGTACCGGATCAGGTAATGCATATGCTTTTCAAGGTCGAAGTCAGGTAAGCCGCTGAAAGTAACCTTACCAGTATTTGTACCCTTCATCCCGGTGAATAAATATGGAATATTATTCGACTGACCGGATTCGATAACAAAATCAGCAGTTTGGGTGAGAAACGGGTTCGGGTTGCGGACATTGATTTCAATTTCCTGTGAAGCAGTTTCAGCACCTGAAGTGGCTTTCACCTTTATCTTGCCAATACCTGTCTTTTCATTTACCTTCATTTTAAAATAGGCCATCTGCTCACCGATCTGGCTGAATGACAGATCTTTGGAAGAACCTACTAATGTGACCAGGTCATTGGATTCGACTTCGATCCTGACATTTTTAATTTTTTCATCCATTGCGAAGACAGAAACCGGCAATTCAACCTCTTCATCCGGTCCCAATACCCTGGGCAAAGTAACCAGTACCATAAGCGCTTTCCTGACCGGCGTAGTTTGCTCAGCCTGTCCGTATGCGCCATCTTTCCCAGCTATGACCATCGTCCTCACCGAGCCGATGTAATTGGGCATATGCAGATTAATATCTTTCTGCTCCCCCTTTTTAAGGCTGAACGGACCGGCGTATCTCACAACAGGCACAAACCGCTGGGCTTTTTTGTCTTTTGCATTGATGGCGTCTTCATCGCCACCGATGGCAAGGACCTTTTCCAGCCTGCCCCCATAAGCGCCCAGGACCAGGTCGAACACATCCCATGTTTTCACTCCCAGCGCTTCCCGGGCATAGAAAATCGAATGAGGATCAGGGGTTTTGAATCGGGTGAGGTCAAGTAAGCCTTCATCAACCATAGCAATAGTGAAAGTCATCGGTTTCCCGTCTTTTTCACTGACCTTCACCGTAAAATCTTCTTCGGGTTTTAACTCGCCGGGCATTGAAATGACAGGTTTCAGCACAGTCAACGGGTCTTCGATGAGCAGCGGGATAACACCGTACATGCGGATGGGATTATCGTTTACGGTTTGCTTGTGCGGTTGGATCAGGCTGAGGTAAACGTAGATATTTGGCGCCATTCCTTCCGTGATATTAAATTCGAATGTCTCTTCCGATTTTTCACAAATTTTCCACTGGCTCGATAATATTTTGCTTCCGGATTCAATGCTCACAAGCGCCCTGCTTCCTGGTGTTGCAGGAAAACTGATCACAGCTTTTTCCCCGGTGCTGTACTTTTCTTTACCGGCACTGAAGGTCAGCATGGTGGCGCCTGCGGGGTTAACCCGTCCCGAGCGGTTCACGTAGGATGGCCAGTCGATAAAGACCGTCTGGCCTGACTGGTGGCCACCCTCAGGATCCTTGACTACGATCAGGTACCGGCCCCAATCAGGGTATTTAACCTGGAATCTGAATGAGCCTTTCCCGTTGATGGCATTGACTTCTCCCTGGTAAATAATTTCCGCATCGCGGCTTCCCATGTAGTAGGCCAGGTTTTCTTCACCGGAACTCCACCACCAGCGCCATTGAGCTTTGTATACTTTTACCTCTAAACCAGTGCATGATACCGGATTCCCCTTCCAGTCGACACTGGCAATCTCAACCTCGTGATCCTTATCCGTTTCAAGCATATTGCCGTAATTTCCTCCATCCGGCACATAAATCCCGATATAATTCTTAAAGGGGGAATATTGTTTCGTGAATACATCGGTACTGAAATCACCGCCTTTTTCGAATGCCCTGACCATAAAAACCGCGTCCATCATGCCTGTGGCATTGTTGCCTGCCGGAAGTTCCAGTGAAAATGTTGCTTTACCCTGGTTATCAAGCTCTTTATCGAATACATTGCGCTCTCCTCCTGAATAATTGTTTGCAGGATTCTCGAAAGAGTACTTCTCGTAGCCTTTGAAAGTTGTCCTGGTTTTACGGAAACTCAGGTTGATATTCGTTTTTAAACCTGGTGCAACGGCCCCGTGCAGCCATTTCACCTCAAGGCTTCCTTCCGGTTTTTGGGTAAACGTGTTTAAAACTTCCTGGTTGAAGTCCAGCTTGATCTTTAGCCGGTTAGGCTTCACGGTTTCCACCCTTATACTTTTTTCGAATGAAGCCCCTCCTACTTTCACCAGGGCACGCCAGAGCCCGGTAGGCGCTTCGGGATCGGTCGGGATGCTAAATGCATAAAAGCCGTCAACACCTTCGACCTTTTTAATGGTGTTAACCAGTTGTCCCTTTGAATTGAATAATTCAAGCTGAACAGGGTAGCCCTGCGGAAGTCGATTCTGAAGATCATCTAAGAGAAAAGTCAGGAAGAGCGTATCTCCCGGCCGCCAGACGCCCCGTTCGCCATAAATCATCCCTTTCAGTCCTTTCTGCACCTGCGCCCCGCCCACGTCAAACTGGCTGAGTGAAAGCGAAGAGCCATCATCAAGGCGAAGCCATGTCTTTTGATTATCTTTCGAAGCTTTCAGGTAAAATGGCTTATTCTCCAACTTGATCTTTGCCATTCCGTCCATATTAGAGCTGATGCTTCCAAGAAGCTGGTTCTGGTAATTATACAACTCGATACTGACATCAGAGAGCGGTTCGGCCCGCATCAGGTCCGTGGTATGGATCACGAAAAGCTTTCCATCAGCGGATTTAGCTACTACCCCGATCTTTGAAGCCAGGATCAGTTTTTCCTTGAAGCGGTTACTGTTGTAATATGAATTATGACATGGATTATTTTCCTGACGCCAATCGTAATCATCCTGCCATTCGTCTTCCTGGTACCAGCCGGGAGTATTCCAATTATCAATAATTTCCTGCGTTAGCTTTCCGTCAAGGATAAATTTCGATATGTCTTTATCAGGTGCAGGATCGCAACGATAAAGCGCGTACTCTTTCCGGAAATAGAGCTTTACACGGTAAATAGCACCAGGGTCCTGGCTCATTAATGGGGAAAGGTCGAGGGAAAAAATGTTCCACCGGTGCAGGTCACGTGATTTATCCTCATCCACCAGCAGGGTTTTTGCGTAGACTGGCCTGCCAAACCGCTTGAAATCATAAAAGTAACCGTTATCAAGATCATTACTTTGAAGGAAGTAAGGGATATTATTTTCGAAGATCTTATAAACGATAACGTCAACTGCTCTGAGACTGACGGTCTTGATCGGGAGGTACAGCCCTTCCGCATCCGGCATGATAACCCCGCTACCGATAAATTCGGCTGCCGGCTTCAGCTCTTCGAAATAGATTTCTTCTTCCACCCTTTCTTTCAAGTTAGCCCTGGCATCGCTCCGGATCGAATTTTCCAGGATCAGGACCCGCGATCCCTGCAGCCGGTTGGCAGGGTAAAGGCGGATAATATTATTGTCTGGGACGAGCCTAATCACGTCACCTTCTTTAAGGTAAATCAGCCCGCTGAGGTCCTGCGACGGGTCGACCGGGTCAGAAAGCATAATGTCGATATATTGTTCCTCACCCTGGCTAACACTTGAACCGACATAAAGAAAATCGTTGATGGAAGGTATTTCATAGGTATAATTGCCTTTCAGGTCGATACCGATCGCATTTCCATTCCATTTTAGGTCAACCTGGTATGAAACATCTTTGCGCGGCAGGCTGTCGATCACAAAACTGAACTCATTCAATCCCGGGCCGCTTTCCCATTTCAGGGGGTAATCTGCTCCATCCGAGGAAGCATTGATCAATTTTTCAACATCCTTAATATCGATCACATCGGCAGAAACAAGCTTCCCTTCAATCTTTTTCATTTTTCTTTCCTTCTCCCCTGTGGATATCATGTTTCCGGGGTACACGCTGAATGAAGGTTTGATGGTTTGAAATTCGAAAGTGAAGATCCTCAATTTATTGGGGACCTCCAGGACTTTCGCAAGGCTGAATGAGGCGGTGATATTTTTTCCTGCTGGCCATTCCGGTTCAGGTTTGAATTCAATCATATCTTCCGCATACAAATAAGCTGTGCCTTTAACAGGGGGATCGAATTTAAAAATACCTTCCGGCAAGGGTTTTCCAACTTCATATTTTGATGTAGCAGCAGCCAGCTTAATCCTGACCGGCTCTGTCCTGGAAATCATCCCGATCGTATATCCGTTCACAAATTCGGAAAATGCAGCAGGGTCGGTAGATACCGCTGATTTTTCACAGCTGGTTAGAAGAAAGATAAAAGCCAACGAAACGAAAAGTATCCTGGTTTTCATAATATTGTGGATTGAAATATTTAAACGAACAAGATAGGAATAAATAAAGAAAGATGAAGACAATCTTTTCATCTTTATCAATAACTTTGGCCTTTATCTAAAGCGAGCAATCATGCCGGAGATTTCAGCCGTGATTATAACCTTGAATGAAGAGCTTAACATTGAAAGATGTCTACAGTCGGTAAAGGAAATTGCAGATGAAATCGTCGTAATTGATTCATTTTCAACTGATCGAACTGAGGAGATTTGTCAGAAATACGGCGTAAAATTCAGCTGTCATCCATTCGAAGGATATGTTGAGCAGAAGAGTTATGTCATTTCCCAGGCTTCAAATGATTATATTTTATTGATAGATGCTGATGAAGCTTTAAGTGATGAACTGCGTGCTTCAATCCGGGAAGTAAAAGCTAACTGGACCCATGACGGATATGAGTTCAACCGGTTGAATAGTTATTGCGGGAAATGGATCAGGCACAGTGGCTGGTATCCTGACCGGAAAATAAGGCTGTTCGACCGGAGAAAGGCCTTGGTCAAAGGGAAAAACCCGCATGATGTAATTGTCATGGCTGATAATTCGACCGTAAAGCACTTGAAAGGCGATTTGCTTCATTACACTTATTTATCGGTTGAAGATCACATCCACCAGATCAACAGGTTCACAGAGATCCAGGCCAGGGGAAGCTTTGAACGGGGAAGAAAGGCTTCTTACTTATCCATTTTTTTCAGCCCGCCTTATAAATTCATCCGGCATTATTTTTTCAGGCTCGGTTTTCTCGATGGTTATTATGGTTTTCTGATCTGCCGGAACTCTGCATATTCCAACTTCCTCAAACATGCTAAGCTTAAAGCGTTGTGGAAGATGAAGGGGCGAAAACATGAAAAATGAAAAATCGTCCATGTTCAATCGTCCATGAATTTGATTTGTACATTAAAATCCGGAAGTTTAATTTTTTACTTTTGCATACCAGATTGGGATGTTATCTCAGTTGGTTCAGCGCGTCCCGACTTAGTCGGGAAGGTCACTGGTTCAAGGGCAAAATTGAAATACCGGGATGTTAGCTCAGTTGGTTCAGAGCGCATGCTTCACACGCATGAGGTCACTGGTTCGAATCCAGTACATCCCACTCCATGAAAGTCAGTAATTCACATCGATAATTTGCTGACTTGTTTTTTATGTAGTGTAACATTTGGTGTATTTTTTCAACGCTTCTCTACTGCAATTGTTAATAACACCCCCTCCACACAGAGTATATTTCCATTTATCCTTATTAAGAGTTATGAAGACAATAAAAAAAATTTAGAAGGCCATTTTCTGCAAAATTTCCTAAAATCACTAATTTATAATTCTCCGGTTTTTTGGGGGGAGGTCACGTACCTTCTATAAATGTTGCACTCCTGCGGATGTTTACTTTGGAAGGGCTGATAAAAAAGTGAAGAAGAGAAAGAAAATAAAAATGCAACCCCTTAAAGAAAGAAAGTCAGAATATTAAAAAAAACCAAATTAACTTTATGTCATCAATGATCCTAAATACCGCCTTAAATATCGATCCTTATTTGTCCAGTTTATGCAGAAGACATACACTTTTACCCTTATAAAGACAATGGTTTTAAGAAAGAGAATTTAATGAAGAGTAATATTGGTTTTTTAAGTCTATTATTTATATCATTGCTGGTATTAGCTCAAAACCTTACCGCGCAGTACACTGTTCCCTCAAAAATGGGATGGTGGTACGAAGCCCGTTTTGGAATGTTTGTACATTTTGGATCCTATTCATACCTTGGTCATGGCGAATGGGCTTTTTTCTCTGAAAACTGGTCGAAAGCAAAATACCAAACCCGGGTTTCGGCTAAATTCAATCCAACTGGTTTCAATGCAGGAGCCATGGTACGATTGGCTAAAACTGCCGGTATGAAATACCTTGTTATAACGGCCAAGCATCATGAAGGCTTTTGTATGTGGCAAACAGCGGTTGAAAGCTTTAAGGATGCCGCTGGGACAAAGCTATACGATTTGCCCGGTTTTACAGCATTTAAGACCAGGGATATCTTACGGGAACTGAAGGACTCCTGCGAAGCGCAGGGAATTAAGTTCTGTTTGTACTATTCCATTTTGGATTGGAATCACCCCTCTCAGCGGGTTAATCGTTCATCTTATTATTCAGATATGGCTTCATCTTACGAAAGATATGCATATATCAATGATATGAAAACTCAATTAAGTGAACTGATAACGAAATATCATCCGGCTGTTCTGTGGTTTGATGGAGATTGGACCAAAAATTCCGGGGCAGCGACACTGTCTTCATGGTGGACAAAGTTTGATGGGATTGACCTGTATAATTACCTTATAGGATTGGATTCAAACCTGATTATTAATGAGCGGATTTGCAGAAGCTTTGGTATAGGGGATTTTGAATGTCCTGAACAGCAAGTGCCTGATGCCCCATTAAGCAGGCCATGGGAAACCTGCCAGACCATGAATGATTCCTGGGGCTATAATGCCGGGGACAATGCTTATAAAACTCCATCAACCCTGATATGGGAATTGGTTAAAGTTATATCAAGAGATGGTAATTACTTGCTAAATATCGGGCCCAAGGGTGATGGTACCGTTACAGACCAAACCATATCTATTATAAACGGCTTGGGAAACTGGATGAGTGTGTATGGTGAGAGTATTTATGGGACATACAGAAGTCCATACACCACTGAACCGAAGTGGGGCTTTTATACCAGGAAACCGGGAAAACTGTACGCTCATGTTTTTTCATGGCCAGTAAGCGGATTATTGAAGATTCCATCTCTTACGAATACCATCAACAAAATATACTTATTGAATGACACAACCGCATTATTAAATTATACCGACAGTATTGGGTACATTTGGATATCTGTGCCTGTAATTGCCCCAAATTCAATTAACTCCGTTGTAGCTATTGATGTTTCAGGAGTTCCAACAGCTTCTGACCAATAGGTTAAAGTAACTGGTATAGCTGCAAATGGTGAAGCCGGATTAAATACTATTGCGGACAATGGCGATACTTTGCAAATGTTAGCAATGGTATCACCGGTAAATGCTACCGATAAAACTATTGCCTGGTCAGTAAGTGATACAACAGTTGCTTTTATAAGCTCAAATGGTTTGTTAACCGCCAAAAACAACGGTACAATTACTGTAATAGCCACTGCTAATGATGGTTCCGATGTTCAGGGGAAATTACAGATAATCATCGGTCAGGTAAAGGATGGTGTAAATCTGAAAAAAAAATAGTGATTTTGAAATACAAGGTGCATGGTTAGTAACCCAATGTGATCCGAAAAGGTTCAGTAGTTGCATCATTTGGGCATGCAGGGTCAGCCCCGGGAATATATTAGGTTAAAATGATACATTATATTTCAAACCGCCCGGCCTTTGAGCTTGATTTCCGGCTCTGCTTCTGAACTCATTTCCGGAGGAATATCATTTAAAAACTGCATACGGTACTTATAAGGAGTAACCTTGAAATATTTTTTGAAGCATTTAATAAAGTGGCTGATGTCTGTAAAACCGGTGATATCGGCTATATCCATTATTTTAAGATCTGTTTCCCGCAATAATTTTCTTGCCCTTTGCAATCTTACCTGTATCAGATAATTAATCGGTGAAAGTCCCAGCGCACGAACGAAATTTCGTTGGAAATTCCTTACTGACATATTGGCTAAGCTGGCCATGTCTTTGATATATATTTTCCTGTCAGGATTATTCTCGAGAAATTCGATGACTTTGCCTATCCTTATAAGCGACCTGGCTTCTGTGGACCCAATCTTCGTGTAGTGCCGACAAAGTAAAACAATTAGTTCCTGGAAACGGTTACGCAAAATAATATCATAGCCTTCTTCCCTATTTTGCATTTCCTGGAACATTTCATTGATTATCGATTCAATTTTTGCTAACTCTTCCCGGTTCAACTTTAATTTGTTTTTAAAATGATCCCTTTCCCGGTAATTCGGTTCCAGGATGAACAAAGCATTGTAACCTTCAAGTTGTTTAATTCGGTCGGGAATCAGGTTTATTTTCTTGGTCTCTTCAAACATAACATTTACGATATCCACCTTTCCGGCCTCTTTGAAATAGTGGCTTTGATTGCCTTGCAAAACAAACACATCTCCGGCAGAAACGAGGTATTCATGAGCTTCCACAACCTGGACTCCCTGGCCGTCAATTATTATCACAATTTCCACAAAATCATGATAATGATTGATTTCTGTCAGGTCATGTTCGTGCGTTATTTCATGTTTTCTGTCGACCCGGTAAAGAATAACCGGGCAATTGTCATCTTTGAAATAGTTTAACCCTAAAGCTCTTGTAGACATATGGCATCTTTGAATTTGGCTAAAAATTACTACTTTTTGGCCATATTTTTAAACTGATCGGTTTTTTTTTTATGCATATTTACACAAAGTTAATAAAGAGTGATTAAAATCGGGGAAAATCATCAAAATATCGGATTATCAGGTTAATTTATTGCCGGCAGATATATTATATCCATGTTGACATTTAATACAGCAACCTTAACATATATCAGACTATCAGGCTCAAATTTCCATAAAAAAATATCTTTCTACTCTAAATATTTGTTAAAAATTCATTAATTTTAAGGGATGTGAATCATAATCTCTAATTAATATGCAACGAAAACCACACTTTGAAAAGTCAAAACTTACTTCGCATCAAAACATACCGAAGAAATGGTTTTTGGTATTATTGACTGTGATTTCATTCTTCCTTCTCCAGGCTGATTTATTTGCTCAGGAGAAAACAATTATTGGCACAGTCAAAAGTGTTGCGGATGAAATTACGATTCCAGGAGTGAATATTGTCGTCAAAGGGACGGATAAGGGAACGACTACGGATATTAATGGAAATTTCAGTATTTTGGTAAGTCCTCAGGATGTGCTTATGATTTCATTTATAGGTTATCAGACCCAGGAGGTATTGGTTGGCGACCGCCTGGAAATAAATGTGTCACTCGTTGAGGAAATATCCGAGCTTGATGAAATTGTAGTTATCGGATACGGGACCCAGAAGAAAAAACTTATTACAGGTGCTACTGACCAGGTTAAAGGAGAAGACCTGGAGCAGCGTAATACGATAAATGCCATTCAAGCACTTCAGGGGCTGACACCCGGAGTCAATATCACATCCACTTCAGGTCAGCCTGGCGAGGATTTAAAAGTAACCATACGCGGATTGGGGACGATTGGAGATGCCTCGCCTCTTTATTTAGTCGATGGCGTTCCTACAAGCGATATTGATTTTTTAAATCCTGCAGACATTGAATCGATCGACGTCCTGAAGGATGCAGCCTCCGCTGCCATTTATGGCAACCGTGGCGCTAATGGTGTTATACTGATTACCACCAGGACGGGAAAACATGTCACTGCCACCTCAGGAAAGTCCAGCAATTCCCTGGTTACGTTTGATGCATATTATGGAATTCAGAACCGGGAAAAGAAAATCAGCATGCTGAATTCAGAAGAGTATGCAGCGATCATCAATGAGCAGTACTTAAATTCCGGCGGAAGCCCCTCTAAACTTCCTTTCGACGTGAATAATCTTCCGGCTTATACCTCTGATGGTTATGCTAGTGCTGACTGGCTGGATGAGATGTTTGTCAGCAATGCAGTGACTCAGAATTATGTCATTGGCATGATGGGAGCCAACGAAATTTCTTCCTATTCAATGTCCATGTCATACACTGGCCAGGAAGGGATTGTCGGTGGCTCAGACCTTTCTGATTATAATCGTTTTGGGGGAAGGATCAATTCAGATCATAGTTTGTATAATGGTATCATTAAAGTCGGAGAAAATTTCAACTTTGCCTATGTGAAAAACAATGGCATCAGCGTCGGAAATCAGTATGACAACACCCTGAGAGGCGCCTTTAATTCGAGTCCATTGCTACCGGTTTACGATGACAACGGTGAGTTTTTCAATACGGCGGATGAGACCATCCTGGATCAGGATGGTAATTCTTACTGGAACGACCAGGAGGCAAATCCATATGGCAGCATGTACTATAATAATCAAAATGACAAGAATTCCCAGAAGATGGTAGGTAATGTTTTCGTCGAAATTAACATTTTGAAGAACCTGCAATTCCGTACCGCCCTGGGAATTGATCAGTATAGCAGGGGAGAAAGAGACTTCACGCCCATTTACCAGTTATCTGTTTACTCGTTTTCGAATTTCTCGAAAACATCACAGACTATGGAAAAAAGTCTGGCATTGAATTATGACAATTTATTGACTTATAACTTCGAATCTGGTGTTCATCGGATTGTGGCGATGGCCGGGATGACGGTATATAAGTATAATGGAACCTTTATGTACTCGGAAAACACTGATCTGGCATTTAATGACCTGGCCCATGCTTACCTCAATAACGCCACGAATGTGTCTAATGCTGCACAGATGAAAATTCAGGGGAAACCAAATGATGAAGACAAGTTGCTTTCCTATTTCGGACGGATCCAGTACGATTTAAAAGAAACTTATCTGCTGAATGCCACTTTCCGTGCTGACGGATCCTCCAAATTCGCCGAAGGCAACAGGTGGGGATACTTTCCTTCGGTTTCTGCCGGCTGGATCATGACTAATGAGCCGTTCATGAATGGAGTAAACAGCTATATAAATTTCCTGAAACTCCGGGCCAGTTGGGGGCAAAATGGAAGCTGTAAAACTGATCCGTTTAATTACCTCTCTCCGATTAAGTTTACCCAGGCCTCATATGTTTTCGGCGACGAGGAAGGGGTGAGTGAAAATGGTTCTTATCCGAGCCGCCTTTCCAATGAGAATTTGAAATGGGAAACTTCAGAACAGCTCAATATTGGATTCGACTCCAGGATTTTTAACAGTCAACTGCAAATCAATTTCGATTGGTACAGAAAGGTTACTAAAGACTGGTTAATTAAAGCACCTACTTATGCCACAGCAGGAACCGACGCCCCATATATCAACGGAGGTAATGTGATTAACTCAGGGGTTGAACTTGCCATGATATACAATGGAAATGCAGGGGATTTCAATTACCAGATCAACGTGAACGGGGCTTATAATAAAAATAATGTGACCGACATACCTACCGAAGATGGTATCATTCATGGCGCCACAAATACCTTGTACAACAATTCTTCAGAATTCTACAGGGCGGAGTCAGGCCATGCGATTGGATATTTCTGGGGTTGGGAAACAGATGGCTTGTTTCAGACCACGGTTGATGTCTCCCAACATATCAGTTCAGATGGGACAATCATACAACCCAATGCCAAACCCGGTGATTTGAGATATATAGATCAAAACGATGATGCTGTCATTGATGACCTGGACAAGGTGGACCTCGGGGATCCAATACCTGATTTCCTTTATGGCCTGAATTTTTCATGCGATTATAAAGGCATTGACTTTCTGTTAATTGCCACTGGAGTGGCAGGCAACCAGATCGTGCAATCCTACCGCAGCCAGACCGATAGGTATACCAATTATACAACTGAAATACTGGACCGCTGGACAGGTCCCGGCACGTCAAATACCATCCCGAGAGTAACCAATAACAATATTAATTACAAGTTCTCTGACATTTTTGTAAAAAATGGAAGTTATCTGCGCATCAGTAATATCACCCTGGGCTATGATCTGATCAAGGTAATTAAAGCCAATTATATCAGCCAGCTCAGGATTTATTTTTCGGTGCAGAACCTGTACACGTTCACAAAATATTCAGGGATGGATCCTGAAGTGGGTTATGGATTTGATAATGGCGCCACGGATAAGTTCTCATCAGGCATTGACCTGGGTTTTTACCCGCATCCGAGAACCATGTTATTGGGAGTGAATGTCAAATTTTAAAAATGATGATCATGAAAACGATTAAAAACATATCCCTCTTAATGGTAATAATCTTACTCGTATCTTGTTCAAAGGATTTTCTTGATACCGATTCAATTACCGAAAAAACCGATGCTAACTATTATTCCACTCCTGAAGAAGCCAGTGAAGCCCTGGTAGGCTGTTATGATGCATTGCAGCTGATCTATTCAGACGGCGTTGCAATGCCGGTTGCCGCAGATGTCATGTCAGATCTATGCTTTGGTGGCACAGGCGCGGGAGATGGCGATGGCTATCCTATGATAGACGACTTTGACAGGAATGTTTCCCCATCTGATCTCAACCTGTATGAACCTAACTGGAAAAACTATTATAAAGGCATTTTCAGGTGTAATACGCTGATCATGAAACTGGATCAGGTCGATTGGGGCAACCAGTCCGATTTGAAGTTCGAAATAGAAGCAGAAGCCAGGTTTCTGCGGGCTTATTTTTATTTTGACATGGTAAGGCTCTGGGAAAGGGTCCCCCTGCTTACCAAGCCTTCAAGTGATAACATCCCGCAGTCTGAACCTGATGAGATCTATAAGGTGATTGCCGAAGACCTTTTGTTTGCCGCCGATCATGCAAAAGCCCAGCAATACGGGCAATTGGCTTCATCTGAATACGGTCATGCCTCAAAATGGGCTGCGAAAGCTATGCTGGCAAGAGTATACTTATTCTATACCGGGTATTATGGCAAAGACGATCTTGTGGGACAGGTCACTAAAGCTGATGCTTTAGCTCTTGTTGAGGATGTCATTTCTAACAGCGGTCATGACCTGGTAAGTAATTTCTCCGATCTGTGGCCTGCTGCTGCACAATACGAGGCTGCCCAAGCCGGAAATCCTATCTACGAAACTACTTATGCGGGAGAGAATAACATGGAAATAGTATTTGCCATCAAATACACTTATACCAGCAATTATGACGGAAATACTGACGGGAATCACTGGATGGTGATGTATGGCCTGAGGAAAATGAACTGGCCGGAAAGTGGTTATGGCTATGGATGGGGGGCTTGCACTGTCCCCTCATGGGTTTATGCCACATGGGATACGGCTGATGCCCGTCGTGAAGCATCTATTATGGCTATTGAAGAAGAAGGAATAGATTATACTGAAATAAATGATGTCAAAGAATATACCGGGTATTTCACTAAAAAATACATCCCCTTATGCGATACCGCTGGTAACAGCGTGGCCGAAGAACTTGGAGGAGTGAATTTCATGATTGGACAGTACCAGGATTATTTTATCATCAGGTTCGCAGATGTCCTGCTGATGGCAGCAGAACTGGGAAGCGGGAATGCCCTGGATTATCTGAACAGGGTAAGGTCCAGGGCCGGACTGGGACCTGCAGCCGGCGTGGATAAAGATGCAATCTTTGAAGAGCGCCGCCTGGAATTTGCATTTGAAGGAATCCGGTATTGGGATCTGCTCCGCTATGATCATACCCTGCAATATGCTGCCAGTAAAGTTGCTTATTCAGGTACTGTCATGACCGGTGGAGTGGAATACCCGAAAAATATTTATGGCAATAACCTTATCATTACACGCGGACTTAGCCAGATCCCTTACAATCAAATCACTCTCTCCGGCGGGGTTTTGCAGCAGAACAACGGTTGGTGACAGATCTTTGACAAGATGAATAATTATATGTGTCTATCATTTTTTATAAACTTAAAAAAGCATTAACATGAAAAAGTTCCATTATTTAACAAGTTTCCTTATGATCTTGTTATTAGTAGTCTTTGCATTCTCATCATGCAAGGATAAAGAAGAAGAACCGATAGATTATACACCGGTCCTTCATACAAATTTTGATTACACTGTAGTTCAAAATGTCGTCAAATTCACGACAACGCTTACCGGAAATGTCTGGTGGACATACAGTGGTACCGATTACCCGGCTGTAGACCAAAAGGCTGACGTTGCATTTGCCGAAGCCGGGACATTCTCGTTTACCTGCAGCATTCTTACGGGGGGGCAGACTTTAACGTCAGTTCCTTTTGATGTGGAGGTGCTGGTTGGGGATACAACTGTTTATGACACAGATTACTGGAAGTATCTCACCGGTGGCTATAACCATAAAAAAGAGTGGGTGCTTGATGTTGAAGCAAAGGTACATCCCGGGCCATTATCTTTCCTGGGAACCTCCTGGAATTTTGTCACCTTCGAGTGTGCTGACCAGAATGATTGCTGGTTGTGGGACGCAGATCTCGCTTTCACATTTGATCCTGATTCGGCAAATGTACGTATGGACTGGCCGGGGACGGAAGGTTATGGCATCATGTCCTTCGACTTGATCGGCGGCAAGCATTTTATTGCCGACAAGAAGAAAGAACCCGCGGAAAATGGTACTTATGTGTTGGATTGGGATACCCGCACGATTACCATCACCGGTGGTTCTATCTTAAGAAGCTATAAGCCTTTCGCGATTGTCAATGAGGTTCAAGTGGATGGCATTACCGGCATTTCCGACTGGCAGCATTATAAGATCTATGATATCAGTGATACGGTTCTGCGCCTGGCTGTTTCCCGTGACCAGGATGTCCATGGAGAAGGGGTCTGCTGGTTAATATACAACTTCGTTGAAAAAAACATTTATGAAAGTATCGTCATTATACCGGTAGAGTATTATGAGCCGATTCTTACCACATTTACTGCCGCAGATCTGGTAGGTACCTGGCATTATGCACAGGTTGCCCAGGATTGGATCGGATGGCCGGAAGTTGGTGAATCAGGAGGGACAAGGCTTAACGGATGGACCACCCGCGCGGAAATGATTGAAACATTGGTCGGCTGGGACGCTTCAAATGCAGATTCAATCTTTACGGCAGGCGATGCCAAAGAATACATATTCAACGGTGATGGTACATGCACGCTGAATGGCATCGCAAATACTTATACCGTGTCGGAAGGCGTGATCACCTTCGGAACAGCACTTGTGGATGAATTCTCGCTTGTCTGGATCAGCCTTACAGGAACTTCAGTTCCGGTAGTTGATGTTCAGTGGGACATCGACGGGAATCCTTACACATCTGAAGGTATATGGCTTGGTCAGAAAAATGGCGATAAAAACGAATCTTCATCTGTCCAGCTGGTCAAAAGGTAATTATATCAATCGACCCATTTTGCGGAAATTAAGAGGCAATCTCGTATTACCTCTTAATTTCCCTTTTTCATGTTTTAATAAGCGCTGATCCTGTCAGTTATGATGCTTAAAAAACATATTAAATTAATACATAATACTATGCCATTCCTGGTATTGTATCTTGTAATAGCGACAATGATTTTTTCCTGCAAGAAAAATAATCCGGATGGCAATGATCCTGATCCTGACCCCGGGACCGGTGTTCCGACCATAGCAGGGGACTATAAATGGGGGAGCGTTGCCATTGGTGGAGGCGGCTTCGTTACAGGGATCATAACCTGTCCCTCAGAGAAAAACCTGATATACCTGCGTACAGATGTGGGTGGAGCGTACCGTTGGATAGAAGAGACCAAATCCTGGAAACCGCTCACTGATTTTGTCGGTCCGGATGAAACATCCCTCCTGGGTATAGAAAGCATCGCTGTTGATCCGGCCAATCCTCAAAAAGTTTACATCGCTGCGGGAACAGAATACTGGAACAGCGGATTATCCTGTATCCTTATTTCCGATGATTATGGCGAATCCTTTGAAAAAGTTGATGTTACATCCATGTTTAAATTCCATGGCAATGGAATGGGGCGGCAGAATGGAGAAAGGCTGGTCGTGGATCCTAACCAGGGAGATATTTTGTTCTGCGGAACCCGTAAAAATGGCCTGTGGAAGAGCAATGACGGAGGGCATAACTGGCAAAAGATCAGTACTTTCCCTGTTGCGTCAACAGCCAATGGGAATGGCATTTGTTTTGTCCGGTTTGATGAATCACAAGGGACTCCGGGATCAGCGACACAAAACATCTTTGTTGGTGTTTCACGTTCAGGGAGCAATAATCTGTTTGTCAGCCATGATGGCGGGAATACCTGGCAGACAGTGGCCAATGCCCCGACAAATCAAATGCCTATGAGAAGTTTGCTGGCTGGCGGATTCTTGTATGTGAGTTACGCGGATGCAGAAGGGCCATGGAATTGTTCGACCGGCAGTTTATGGAAATACCATATTGCCAGCAGCGATTGGACGAATATCACACCAGAGTCGGGTACAGCTTTCAGTGGAATATCAATCAGCGATGACCACTCCAGGCTGATTGCCACCAGCATGAATAAGTGGATCAACCAGGGATCGGCATGGGGTGATGAAGTTTATAAAAGTACCGATGATGGATTGACATGGACAAGGCTCTTCCAGGACGGAGGTTCAGGTACCGATCCCGGTGATATAGCCTGGACAGCCAAAGCTGCCATACATTGGGCCGGAGATGTGCAGATTGATCCGTATAATGAAGACCGTGCCTTCATCATTTCCGGAAATGGCGTTTACGTGACCAATAATCTAGGTTCCGGAGCCCCAATATGGCAAAATGCATCAAAAGGACTGGAAGAGACCGTCCCGCTGGACCTGGTGAGTATCCCGGGAGGCCCTTTGGTATCGGTCATTGGCGATTACGATGGTTTCATGCATAAAGATATCACTAAATATCCGGAAAAAATACACTACCCGTCAATTGGTACGTCCACTGGAGTAGCCTACGCAGCACAGAAACCAAACTTTGTCGTTCGTGCCGGCGGAGATGCTGAAGATCGGGCCTTATATTATTCTGATGATTATGGAGATACCTGGTCAAGGATTTTTACAACAGCAGTGGGAAAATACAGGGGACGCGTGGCGGTCTCAGCTGATGGTGAGTGCATTCTTTGGTCCCCCTCGTCCGGTTCTACATTATACTATACGCTGGACCTTGGCCAGAACTGGACAGCATGCGAAGGTATAAGCGGTGCATTGTCACCAGTAGCCGATTATGTTAATCCCAACGCTATTTATGCTTATTCAACCTCTGGTAAATTCTATAAAAGCCTGGATAAAGGAAAGACGTTTACGACGACCATGACAAGTTTTACAGGTGGCAACACTATTATTCGTTCAGTTCCTGACAATGAAGGCCAGGTCTTGATCGCTGTTAAGGGGCAGGGATTGTATATTACTAAGAACTATGGACTTATATTTGAAAAAATTGAAACCGTAACCTATTGTGAGGCCGTGGGAACGGGTAAGGGTCCCAACGGCAGCAATTACCCATCCATCTTCATTTATGGGAAAACTGCAAAAAACGATGTCCTGGCGCCATATCGCAGTGATGATGCAGGTAAATCCTGGGTCAGAATCAATGACGACGATCATCAGTTCGGCAGTCTGGCTAACGGGCAGTTCATCATGGGCGATATGAATGTTTTTGGCAGGGTTTACCGGAGTACGGCCGGAAGAGGAATCGTTTTCGGTGATAAAAAATAATTACAGGATGAAAAAATTAATGATAAATGCCGGGAAAATCATTACCAATATCCTTGTATCAGCCGCTTTATTTTTCTTATGCTCATGCAGCAAGGAGGTTGAAATAACGCGGGAAAAAACTGATTTTAACCATGCCTGGAAATTTGAACTCAAAGATTCTTCTTCATACAGCAAGGTTGAATACAACGACATTCATTGGCGTTCGTTGGACCTGCCACATGACTGGAGCATTGAAGGAACATTCAGCAAAGACAATCCTGCAGGCATCGGAGGTGGAGCATTGCCGGGAGGTACCGGTTGGTACAGAAAAACTTTCAGGCTTCCGGAGTCTGACTCCCTGCGAAGGATATATATAACTTTTGATGGTGTTTATCATAATAGTGAAGTTTATCTGAACGGACAATTATTGGGTATACGCCCAAATGGATATATAAGCTTTCAATATGACCTTAGTCCCTACCTGAAGTTTGGTGAAGCTCAGAATGTAATTGCTGTTCGCGTCGATAATTCTGACCAACCAAATTCGCGATGGTACAGTGGTTCAGGAATCTATCGTAATGTATGGCTGGAAAAAATGCATCCGGTCCATATTGACCTCTGGGGTACGCATATTACATCCCGCTCGGTTTCCGAAAAGTCTGCTCAGGTCGAATTATCCATTATTATTAAAAATACTACCGGTGAAGATAAGGAAGTGAAAGTGGAAACTCAGATTCTTAATGAAAATGAAAATGTTATTGCCATACAGTCATATAATGTCCAGGTTAACCTAAAAAACACTTATGAACTGACTCAAAAATTTCTGATCAACTCGCCTGAACTCTGGAGTATCGGAAAACCCTGTATTTATAAAGCCGTCAGCACTCTCAGGCTCAGTAAGGATAAGATAGATGTTTATGAGACACCTTTTGGAATACGCTCCTTCAAATTCGATTCACAGAAAGGATTTATCCTGAACGGGCAGCCAATAAAAATATGTGGAGTATGTAACCATCATGATCTTGGCGCTCTGGGCACTGCCATTAATGCACGCGCTATTGAGAGGCAGCTGGAGATATTAAAAGAAATGGGCTGCAACAGCATAAGAACCTCACACAATCCCCCTGCTCCTGAATTGTTAGACCTATGTGATCGAATGGGATTCATTGTCATTGATGAAACCTTCGATGTATGGGCAAAAAAAAAGGTTGACAACGATTATTCCAGGTGCTGGGAAGAGTGGCATATACGAGATCTGACCGACCATCTTCTTCGCGATCGTAACCACCCTTCTGTCTTTTCTTGGAGTATCGGAAACGAAATATTGGAACAATGGGATTCCACGGGTATATTTATAGCTAAGGAGCTTGCTGCTATCGTAAAAAAATATGCCCCCGAAATGCCGGTTACATCAGGACTTAATGATCCTGAACCTCACAATTACATCATCAAATCGGGGGTTCTCGATCTCATTGGATTTAATTATCACCATCAAACATTTGAACAATTTCCTGAAAAATTTAATGGTGAAATTTTTATAGCTACAGAAACCAATTCTTCATTAAGTTCGAGGGGAATGTATGATATGCCCAGCGACAGTATCCGCATTTGGCCAGACAGATGGGATGTGGCATTTTATGAAGGAAATCCGGATAACAGCTGTTCTTCATATGATAACTGCATGGCGCCTTGGGGATCGACGCATGCTGATACGTGGAAGCTGATCAGGAAACATGATTTTTTATCAGGTCTGTTTATTTGGACAGGTTTCGATTATTTAGGCGAACCGACACCATATCAATGGCCATCACGTAGCAGTTACTTTGGTCTGATTGATCTTGCCGGTTTTCCAAAAGATTCCTACTTTATGTATCAAAGTGAATGGACCGATAAACCAGTCCTGCATATATTCCCACACTGGAATTGGATAAAAGGGCAAACAATTGACGTTTGGGCATATACAAATTTTGATGAAGTAGAATTATTTATTAATGGCAAATCACAGGGATCCAAATCTAAGCAAGGCGATGACCTTCATATTCAGTGGCAGGTCACATTTGAACCGGGCAGTCTTAAAGCAAAAGGGAAAAACAAGACTGGTGAAATAATGGAGGTAATTATTAACACTGCCGGATCACCTGCCAAACTAGAATTAATAGCTGACAGAGATAATGTTAAAGCGGATGGTACTGATCTTGCTTTTATCACCGTTAATGTATTAGATAATGAAAACAACCTGGTCCCTTATGCAGATAACCTGATACATTTTGAAGTTCCGGATATGGTTTCCATTGCAGGGGTGGATAACGGGTGTCAAACCAGTCATGAACCTTTCAAGGCAAATTATCGAAAAGCTTTTAATGGTAAATGCCTTTTAATAGTACAATCAAAGAATATTGAGGGATATCCGATTATCAAAGCCACATCTGAAGGGCTGAAACCGGCAATTGTTAAACTGGCAGTGAAGTAGTTTTCCCCTGGAAAAACCATTTTGGTTTGTAACGGAGAGTAA
Source organism: Bacteroidales bacterium (assembly GCA_023229505.1). Classification (NCBI taxonomy): domain Bacteria; kingdom Pseudomonadati; phylum Bacteroidota; class Bacteroidia; order Bacteroidales; species Bacteroidales bacterium. The sequence continues at coordinate 27,370 of JALNZD010000011.1, forward strand.
ATTCTATTGTGAATGTTTCCAGATTTTTTCAATTTCTTCGAGACTTTTTCCTTTGGTCTCCGGAACGAAACGCCATACAAAGATAGCCGCCAGGATTCCCATGAAACTGTATATCCAATATGCAAATCCATGGTGGAAGTGATAGGTTAACCAGCTGTTGTCGTTTAATACAGGGAAGGTCCAGGAAACAAGCAGATTTGCAATCCACTGGGCCGCAACTGCAAGCGCCATTGCTCCCCGGATTGAGTTCGGAAATATTTCAGAGAGCAGGACCCAGGTCACAGGCCCCCATGACATGGCAAATCCGGCTATATACATCAACATGAAGATTAATGCCGTAATACCTGAAGTCTGCGTATAGAAAACCATTCCAAGTGCAAACATCGACAATGCCATAGCTATCGCACCAATGATCATTAGGATCTTCCGGCCGAAGCGATCGACGGTGACAATGGCAACTACTGTGAACAATAAGTTAATGGTTCCTACAATAATGGTTTGCAATAAGGCGGAATCGGTCCCTTCACCAAGCGTCCTGAAGATCTCGGGCGCGTAATACAAAACAACATTGATACCGACAAACTGTTGAAAAACGGAAAGCATTATGCCAATAATTATGACTGCCCAACCAAAATGAAGCCAAGATCTTGACTGGGTTTTAAAAGAATCCTTTATAGAATCAAGAATACCGGCGACCTCGTGAGCACCATTGATTTTCTTAAGGACTGCAGCCGCTTTTTCTTCTTTGTTGATCATAACTAAGTACCTTGGTGTTTCCGGGACAAATAACAAGGCCAGGAGAAAGATTACGATCGGGACAAGTTCCGATGCAAACATCCAGCGCCAGCCAATTGTATCTATCCATTCCTGCGGCTTACCCAAAGCAATAAAATAATTTACAAAATAAATAACCAGCATTCCGAAAATGATGGCAAACTGGTTCCATGACACGAGCTTGCCCCTCATTCGTGCAGGTGAGATCTCGGCAATATACATCGGAGCCAGCATCGAAGCAAGTCCTACACCAATGCCACCAATAATACGATAAATGATGAATGAAATTATATCCTGGGTACCAAAAACATTTAACCGCTCAGGTAAAGCTGATCCAATAGCTGATATGGCAAAAAGGAATGCGGCCAGCAGCATACCTTTTTTTCTTCCCAGGGTTGTACTGACCCTGCCTGCCAGTGCTCCGCCAATGATACATCCGACCAGCGCACTTGATACTGTGAATCCTTTGATGGAGTTAATCATTGTCTCATCAATCGTCACCGGCCGGGCGTAATAAAGAACAGCAGTCAAAATGATGATCGACATGAAAATCGCAGCAATCCATATCGCTTTTTTTCGCTTGTACATCCTGAACAACAAGCTGGAAAGGATCAGGGAAATCGATAACAATACCAGGATGATCAACATTCGGTATTGAACTACAATCTGGTCAGCCTGGTAAGAGTTATCAGACAGGCCATCCAGGAAGAATGCCTGAAGTGACTTGACAGTTCCTGATATGACTGCTGTATCGTAACCGAAAAGCAGGCCGCCCAGTGTGGCGGTGAAAGTGATGGCAGCAACATACCACTTACTGCCCTGATTTTCATCTGTCAATTTACTACTCATCATTTATATTACTTAAACATAAAGGTTTATAATCGCTTCCATAAGTTCCTGTTTACCACTCTTTAATTTGATTACGCCTTGATTTATAGCGAACTCTCTTAAGCCTTCCAGAGTCAGGTTTCCATCTTCAAATTCTTTTCCTTTGCCATTGTCAAAGGAGGAGTACCTGTGCTCTTTAAGTTTTTTATAGTCAGAATTTGACAGGATGCCCGAGGCAGCGATTAAGGCGCGGGCAAAAGCATCCATACCAGCAATGTGCGCGATAAACAAATCCTCTTTATCTGTTGAATTCCTTCGGGTTTTAGCATCAAAATTGATTCCACCCTTTCCCAGGCCACCGGCTTCAAGTATTACCAGCATTGCTTCAACGAGCTCATAAATATTAATGGGGAACTGGTCGGTATCCCAACCATTCTGGTAATCACCCCTGTTTGCATCAATAGAGCCCAGCAGGTTCGCGTTTGCCGCTACCTGTAACTCATGCTGAAATGTATGACCGGCAAGGATCGCATGGTTCACCTCAAGATTCAGTCTGAAGTCAGAGTCCAGGCCATACTCCCTTAGAAAGCCTATAACCGTTGCTGCATCAAAATCGTATTGGTGTTTGGAAGGTTCGGCTGGTTTGGGCTCGATAAGAAATGTACCTTTAAAACCATTTCTTCGCCCGTAATCACGAGCCATCTCCAGGAATTTTGCCAAATGATCCAATTCCTTTTTCATATCGGTATTTAGCAGGGAAAGATAACCTTCGCGGCCACCCCAGAAGACATAATTAGTCCCGCCCAGTTCTATCGTCGCATCTATGGCATTCTTAACCTGAACTGCAGCTTGTGCAACCACATTAAAATCGGGGTTAGTGGCTGCACCGTTCATATAGCGTGGATGAGAAAAAAGATTGGCTGTGCCCCATAATAATCGTTTTCCAGTCTCCGCCTGCTTGTTTTTCGCGTATTTAACAATAGACTGTAACAATTTTTCTGATTCAAGGATTGTTTCAGCTTCATCGACAAGGTCAAAATCATGAAAACAATAATAATCTATTCCTGATTTTACCAGGAATTCAAATGCCGCATCCATCCTGGCTTTTGCCCTATCCAGAGGATCTGATATGTCATCCCAGATATAATTTATAGTCCTCTTTCCGAATGGATCTTCGCCGGTTCCGCGGAAGCTATGCCAATAAGCCATGGCAAACCTGAGGTGTTCTTTCATAGGTTTGCCGTCGACCATGCGATCTGGATCAAAGTAATGAAATGCCAGGGGATTTTTAGAAGATTGCCCTTCAAACTTGATTTTGCTGATATCTTTAAAGTATTCTTTTTGCATTTTAAGGGATTTTGTCGATTTATATATAATATTCACTCCTGATAAGATTCATGAGAATATCTTTCCAATTATGATAAGCTTCAATGAGTAGTATATTCTTCTGTGGCTTCACTACTTCAAGAATTTCCAGATTGCGAAAGGCTTCCCGTGCATTGCTATAATAACCAGTTCCAAGGCCTGCGCCACGGGCTGCGCCTTCAGCACCATTAGTTTTGTACAACTCAATTCTTGCTCCGGAGATATCCGCCAGTGATTGCCTGAAAACTTTGCTCAGAAACATATTGGCCTTCCCGGCCCGGATAACTTTTTTATCAAGACCCATGCCGGCCATGATCTCCATTCCGTAAAACATGGCGAAAACGATACCTTCCTGCATAGCCCTAAACATATGACCCCTGTGGTGAATATTTATATTGAGTCTGAAGATGGAAGCCCCGATATTTTTATTCTGCAAAATTCTTTCAGCCCCGTTTCCAAAAGGAAATACCCTAAGTCCTTCTGCACCGGCCGGTACATTTGAGGCAATTTCATTCATTTCCTCATAGTTTAAGCTATTGCCGGTAAGTTGATGTTTTGCCCAGGCATTCAGTATACCAGTTGAATTAAGACATATTAGTACACCATAACGAGGATTTTCTGAAGTATGGTTGACATGGAGGAATGTGTTCACTCTTGATAAAGGGTCATAACACTTATTTCCCGTCACTCCATAAACCACTCCGGAGGTACCCGCTGTAGCTGCAATCTCTCCCGGTTCCAGTATGTTTAAAGAGAAAGCATTGTTGGATTGGTCCCCGGCCCGGTAAGCAACCGGTATTCCTTTTTTTAATCCGAGTTCTCTGGCAATTTCCTCAGTCAATCGCCCTTGATCTGAAAACGTATCTACTTGTTCCGGGATCATCAACTTACTTATATCATAATAATGAAGTAATTTGTCGGAAAGTTTATTTTCCTCGAAATCCCAGAAGATACCTTCTGACAGGCCGGATGAAGTTGTGTATATCTCACCGGTCAGGCGATAAGCAATATAATCGCCGGGGAGCATGATCTTATTTATCCGCTCGTAATTTTCCGGTTCATAAAGTTGCACCCATCGCAGCTTGGAAGCCGTAAAGTTACCCGGTGAATTCAGTAAATGTGAAAGGCAATATTCCTCGCCGAGATCCCGGAAAGCTTTGTCACCAATACCGGTCGCTCTGCTATCGCACCAGATAATTGAATTTCTGACAAGCCTGCCTGATTTATCTAAAGCAACCAAGCCGTGCATTTGGTAAGTTATCCCTATGGCCCCGACACTATGTAAATTGCCTGAATAACCTTCTTTGAGCAAAAGTATTGCCTTTTTTAAATTGATCATCCAGACTTCAGGATCTTGTTCGGCCCAATCCTTATTTTTGGATATGATCTGCATTTCGTCAGGAGGGTAAGAGGCAGTTGCCATTGATATACCTTGGTCGGCATCAAATAAGCTCACTTTTATCGAAGAACTGCCAATATCAATTCCAAGAAACAACATACTAACATGATGGATTTATTAACAAAGAAAAGTGAATAAGGCAATTTTATGCTGGATAATTAGGACAAAATATATAATTATTATGGCAAATATAAATTGTATATCTTCAGCCAAAAGTGGACAAATTTAAGAGTAAATTTAGGGTGGGAAAATTCACCTTGAAATAAGAAAACAGATAGCTATCTTTTCAAAGAAAATAAAGTACTAATACGAATAGAAAATATGAAAAAGCGTTTCCTGCACATCAGCCAGATAACCAGCCTGTTATTCGTGGCATTAATGGTTTCATGTAACCATGCACAGTATAAAACAACTCCTGATGGGCTCATTGTGTATGTGAAGCACCAGGGAGAGAAAATCGATCATGCTGTTCGTTTACAGGTAATTACGAACAACATTATCCATGTTTCCTCATTACCTGGTGAATTATTTAAAGATATGAAAAGCCTGATCGTACTGGATTCTCTTCCGTCACGACCGGAATTTACCGTCAGCGAAGAAGGGGAATCCGTGATACTGAAAACTGCGTTGATTCGGGCACAGATAATGATGAATACAGGCGAGGTCATATTTATGGATCCCCAGGGCAATGTTATCCTTGCTGAAAAATCAGGCGGAGGTAAAGACTTCGAAACAATTACACTTGACCAAAAAGAGTACCTTTCTATAATACAGCGATTTGAAACACGAGAGGATGAGGCCCTTTACGGATTGGGTGCAAATCAGACTTCATACCTGAACCTGAAAGGAAAAGACGCGGACTTGTTTCAATACAACACCCAGGCAGTTGTTCCTTTCCTCATCTCTTCCAGAAATTATGGTATACTATGGGATAATTACTCCAGGACCAAATTCGGGGATGTGCGCGAGCTAATGGAATTGTCAGGATTAAAACTTTACGATAAGGATGGTAATGAAGGGGGTTTGACGGCAGTGTACGCCGACAGAAATGACCTGAAAAAAGTCTTTCTCACTCGCAAGGAAAAGGAAATCAATTACCAGTTCATTCCTGACCTTGTAAAATTTCCTGAAGGCTTTAATCTCGGGGAAGGAGCTGTTTCATGGGAAGGAGCCATCGAGTCAAATGAGACAGGCATTCATAAGTTCATGTTTACCTCTGCAGGCTATGCAAAACTGTGGATTGATGGGATACTGCTGTTTGATCGCTGGCGCCAGTGCTGGAATCCCTCCTCCAACCGGTTTGAATTTCCCATGGAAGCCGGTAAAAAATATAGCCTGAGAATCGAGTGGATCCCGGACGGCGGCGAATCTTATATCACGTTGAAATATTTGACACCTCTGCCTGCTGAAGAACAAAACAGGATCACGTTGTTTTCTGAAGCTGCTGATCAGATTGATTATTATTTCATTGCCGGTCAGAATATGGATGAGGTGATCAGCGGCTATCGCACCCTCACCGGTAAAGCCCCGGTGATGCCCAAATGGGCCATGGGTTTCTGGCAAAGCCGGGAGCGTTATCAAACACAGGACGAGCTCCTGGATGTGATGCGCGAATTCAGAAAAAGGAATATCCCTATCGATAACATTGTCCTCGACTGGCAGTACTGGCCGATCGACAAGTGGGGCGACCACAATTTTGAGGCTTCCAGGTTCCCTGACCCTGCAGGAATGATGAAACTGCTGCACGATTCTTTGAACGCACACCTCATGATTTCAGTGTGGGCGAAATATTATAAAGGGACAGAAAATTTCGAAGAAATGGATAATAAAGGCTGGTTATACAGGCTTAATGTTGAGAAGGACCGGAAAGACTGGCTGGGCTATGTTTCCACGTTCTATGATGCCTACAATACCGATGCTCAAAAGGCCTTCTGGGACCAGATCAATGCCAAACTGTTCAGTAAAGGCGTTGACGCCTGGTGGCTCGATGCCACCGAGCCCGATATTTGTTCCAACCTGCCTATGGATGAACGTAAAGCGCTGATGAATCCCACAGCCCTAGGTCCCGCAGCTAAATATTTCAACGCCTTCTCACTAGAGCAATCCAAGGCCGTGTACGAGGGACAACGTAAAACCGATCCCGGCCAAAGAGTGTATATTCTCACGCGGTCTGCCTTCGCGGGTTTACAACGATATGCAGCGGCCAACTGGAGTGGCGACATTGCAGCCCGCTGGCATGACATGGCAGCCCAGATCCCATGTGGGCTGAACTTCTGTATCTCAGGAGTCCCATACTGGACCATGGACATTGGGGGATTCGCAGTAGAAAACAGGTATATGAATCCAACGGAGAACGACCAGGAAGAATGGCGTGAATTAATGACCCGATGGTACCAGTTCGGCACATTCGTACCCATCTTTCGCTCACATGGACAATACCCATACCGCGAAATTTTTAATATTGCACCTGAAAACCACCCCGCGTATCAGGCAATGCTATCTTATGATGTGCTGCGTTACCGGCTGATGCCTTACATCTATTCGCTCGCGGGACAAACCTGGCTGAACGATTACACCATCATCCGCCCTTTGGTCATGGATTTTGGAAGCGATAAAAATGTCCTCAACATTCTGGACCAATACATGTTTGGCCCAAACCTTCTGATCAATCCTGTTTGCAGGTATAAATCCCGTGAACGTGAGGTTTACCTGCCGTCCGCCAGTGGGTGGTACGACTTCTATACCGGCCGTTATTACCAGGGTGGACAAACCATAAATGCCCAGGCGCCATTACAATATATCCCAATCTTTGTCAGGGAAGGTGCAATCTTGCCTGTCGGTCCACATATTCAATATGCAGCTGAAAAACCTGCAGATCCTGTCACCTTTTTTGTTTTCAGTGGTAAAGACGGACAGTTTTTACTTTACGAAGATGAAAATATCAATTACAATTATGAAATAGGCGCCTTTGCGACAATTTCATTCAGATATGACGAATCTTCCAAAATCCTGAACATCGGCAGGCGTGAAGGGAGATTTGACGGTATGCTTGAAAAAAGGACATTTAATGTTGTTGTCGTATCTACAGACAAACCAGAAAAATTAAAATTCGACGGAATACCTGACAAAGTAATATCATACGACGGAACGGAACTAAAGATTGATCTTTCTGATCTGTAAACATTGACTTATCATCTAATAATCATCCATCATGAAAAGGATAATTCATATTCAATATTATAGTTCCTTTAGGCTCTTCCATTTACTTCATACGCTGACCAAATTGACCAGTCTGCGTCGATTTAAAATACCAGAGTAACTTCCCATCTGTCAACAGAATTAGATGGTCGATTTGCTTCAGCGTGGACTTGTAAAATCATCAGCTCTGTCCACTAGTCGGGCAACAATGAAATCTCTATGCAACAGATAATAAGATGTTTAGAGATTTTTATCTTAGAAATGTTTAAACAAAGTTGAAACATTTTGTATTATTATTGAAAACCCATCTACTTTCCATTTGAATAATGGACATCTGAAATCCGATATTTTATATTTATTTCTTCATGCTTTTCGAAAGCTTTTTTATGGCATTTTCGATAGAATTTTCCGGTTCAATGATATTGTGTTCACCCCAGAAATCAACATCTGTAAAATCCTGAACTTTTTCGGTAAAAACCATGTTCGACTTGAAAACTTCCTGGTTTGCAAATTTAATGATATTATCCTCACGCCTGTCTGTAATGGCCACCTCCGACATCACAGTATAGTAATTTTTGAATAGTCGTTTCTTCCAGTCGCAACGGAATTTCAGATCGACGCGCACATAGTTGAGGTAGTATTTGCCGTTTTGTTCTTTATAGGTTACCAGGTAGCTGGTCGAAGTCGGCATAAAGAGCAATCCCATAGGTTTTTTCTGAACAAAAACGCGCGAAGCCTTGGCTTCATCATTGAGATCGAGGCTGAATTCAGCCCGGGTTATTGCCTTGTTATCCTGCGAGATGTAGAGCTTTCCAAAATAAAGCGGCTCTTCTTTTACAATATTAGGCGAGAAGGTAATTACCCAGTTCAGTTTATTATCAATATTTACCATCGACCCAAATTCGAACTGGTAATTATCAAGGTTATCCAAAGCTATGCTGAGGTCGGTATTTTTGACAATATCAAGCAACATCGAAACATTTGGACCACCTTGCAGTTGAACCATAAGGGTATCTGCTTTTTTCACATTGGTACCCTTGCGGCCTTTGTAAATTTTCACTTGGTCGTCCTGCATACTTGAATAAGGAGCTTTATAAATATCAATAACAGCTTCGCAAATTGAAAGATAATCGTGGCGCTGCATGATGGACTCACGGTAGAAGCCGGTCATCATGTTAGGTACTTCACTGTAATTCTTTCTGATGTTTCTAAAAGCCATTTCCACCATTCCGCGTGCATCTTTCGGCACTATAGGTATCTCTTTTAGCTGGATAGGCTGAATCTCAAGATAGAATGTTTTGTCTTTTCCGACTGCTTCACTTATTTTAAACTTTGCTGTTGCATAACTCAGGTGCGATACTTCAAAGTATTCGGCATTGAGCGATGTATTCACTTTTAAAGTGAATTCCCCTTCGGAGTTTGATACTGTTCCAATGCTCGTGTTAGGAACAGTAATTGTGGCAAAACTAACTTTTTCATCGGTTTTGGCGTCCTTCAAAAGTCCATTAACAGTAACAAATGTATTTTGTGCTAAAGTTATAACATATGTCGTAAAAAGCAGAAATAATATGCTAATACGGATCAGATTCTTATTGAATGTTTTCATGGCTGTGGATGTCATTTTAAGTGTTTGAGAGAAGGTCGGGGTGAAATGCACTATGGAAGAATAAATGGTGAATGGAATGAGTTTCTTAATCAGAAAACTGGTTTCATATAAAAGCCTTTAATGATCTCTTCTAAACCGATGTCCATTTTATCCTTCCTTATTTGTTGCTGCACTTCATAATGATATTGTTCATCCATCAGGCGTTGCTGCTCTCTCAGGAATTTTAATTCTGATTCAGTATAATCCTCAGGGATTGCAGTTGAATTTCTGCCGCCCTTGAAATTATAATTGCAACCTTTCTCATTATTCTGTATTGAAATAATTTCATAGTGCAACAGCCCTTGCCCGGAATTGCAAATCGTTGGCAAGATAGTATCAGCCATTGTATGTCTCAGGCTTGCTTTAGGCAGTTTCAGGATAAACTCATCATTTTGGAGGGTTGCCTGGGCAATTTCCTCCTGGGAATAGGAGTTAAGATCAATACCTAAAAAAATAGTGATCCACACAAGAACCACCAAACCGGTAATAGAAACTCTTTTTTTCATGACATTTAAGTTAAAACAAAGTTATGCCACGAATAGGGAAATTAAGACTTGATTTTCAGCTACAAAGATAGTGATTTTTTGAGGAGAAAGCAAGGGGAAAGGCAAATAATTATAAGGGATAAATTTGCCCTAAAGTGCGAAAAAATGCCTCAGACATGTAAAATTTACAATTTCATAGATGGGAGAACCATGTAACCCATAAACTTTCCATCCTTATCATATTTATCGAATCCAGGAAGGTGATGTGATGAAAATGCCGGAAAAAGAAATCCTGTTCAATCGCTTCTATTACGGTGAAATGGATAGGGCAGAACTGACAGGGCTGGTGAAACGGCTGCTGGCAAATAAGGAATTGAGGGAGTGGTTTTTGCCATAAATAATTAATTGCCGAACTTTAAGGAAGTTTAGAACATGAGGTCATCTCACACTTTATTTGAAGACAATGAATTTCTTCTCAGTAATCACTTTTCGACCTTCTTTTAATAGTAGAAAATACATGCCGCCGGTAAGGGTGGAAATATCCAGGACACAACCCGGATGAGTGCATCCATCTAAACTATTGATCAATACACTCAACAGCAGTTGTCCTTTGAGATCAAAGATTTCAACCGCCAGGTCGCTATAACTTTTTAATCCTATATGGCTTAAATCAAAATAGAGCTTATCTTTTGCAGGATTGGGGTATAAGTGGTCTATCATCAATGTCTGCTCGTCCAGAAATGAATTATCAACCACATGGATGCTTATGGAATCAGCTTTGTAGCATCCATTTTCACCAAGGTGTACCCAAACTATATGATATCCTTCACCATAATCAATGGCTCTAAACATAAAACCCACTCCTGTTGAACCATCACTCCAGCGGATGGAGTCGGTTTGAGGATCAACAGAAAAATTTAGTGTGTCTGAAATAAAAATCAGGGTATCGCTGCCTAAATCCACCTGTGGCAGTGGCGTGATCTCTACAAAGATAGTATCCATGTCGGTGCAATAATGTTCATCGACTGCCAAAAGCGAATATAAGCCGGTTTCATTCGCCACAAAATGGTCTTCGTATGAAGCACCATTGTTCCAGGAGTAGTAATGATATCCTTCAGGGGAGGATAACAGCAGGCTTCCGCAGACGACCGTGTCTTTTCCCAGGTTAAGAAACCCCATCTCGTTGGAAAGCCTTGCTATGAATACTTCGGGAATGTCCAGGGAACTGCTGAGTGTGTCTTCTCCAAAATATATTTCTCCATTAAACCCTCCTCCAATTAGTATATTGCCACAGTGATCAAGATTCAGTGCACTGCTGTAATGAAAGTTAGTACCCTGAACAGTAATAGCCCAATTGAGGTTTCCGAAAGGGTGCAATTTTGCAATAAACAGGCCTTTCATACCTTCCCACGGCAGAATGGTATCTCCAAGGACCAGTTCGCCCTCGAAAGGAGCGCTGATATAAATCCCGTCATCCCGGTCCAGATCAAGTGAAAAATCACTCGTCCCTGTAATGTTTGGAATGGTAATATACCATTCAGGTTCCATCTGGTGGTCATATTTCACCAGTAACCGGTCATAATAGCCTACAGGATTTAACGTGTCACCCAAGATGATGAGTGGTGAATTAAAGTCACCGATCGTTATAAAATCACCATGGCTGTCGATCACCATATCAGTGAGCCAATATTGAGCGAATTTTATGTAATCCCCGGGATGGCCGTTCGCAGCGTAAGGAATGATGATGTGCGTATATGGCTCGAGATCTCCTATTATGGTGTCCCCGTTTAACAGGAACTCACCGATCACGAAAAATTGCGCATAAAGGTTATTCTCATTATCCAGAACAAGGTTATTGGTTTGCACCTCTGTGGAAGATGTACCGCAGGAAAGCCATGAGAATTCAGCATTGGCCTGAAGGGAAAGGACTGATGCAGCATAGTCGCTAAAATTCACGGTCGTATCATTATTGCCATAGATTACATAATTATCCAACAGAGGCCTGGAATGATACATACCAAGATAGATAATATCCTGGTCATCAATCTTGATGTCTCCGACCCGGTCAACGCTTGGCCCGCCGATATGGTACGCCCAGATAAATTGCCCCGAACTGTCGTATTTAGCGACAAACACGTCCCAGTTACCAAGGGAATAAAGTATCGTATCACCAAAGTCGACAGAAAAATCAAAAGTGCCCGTTACATATAGATTTTGCTGGGCATCAACCGCCATTAAGCAATCAGCAACCATCCCGTAGGGACCGGCAGGCTCCTTCTGAAGAGAAACTGCCCATCTGAAATTTCCCTCTCTGTCAAAGCTTGAAATAAAAGATCTGAAGTCTCCATCCTGACCGGAGAAAGCAGAATCTCCGATTTGGAAGTCACCCGAGTCATAAATTCCGCTGAGATAACAATTATTCGCATCATCGATCACCATGTCAACGGCCATATCCTGACATGTAGAGAACGATTGAATGCTCCATTCCCATGACTTTTCCTGGGAAAAAGAAGACAGATAACAGAAATTCAATACAAAATATAGCAGCACGATTGATCTCATGGCATTTATATATTGGTTCTTCAAAGATATGATTTATTTAATTGATAGTCAACCAACACACAATAAACTCCGAAAAAGTCTCTAAATATTTTCAAGCTATTTTTATTTGGCTTAAAATTTCCATTGGCGTCCTATCGCCAACGTTTTGTGCAATAGTATACTCTGAAATATGTGAATGATGTAACTTATTTCTAAAAATGTGTAACACTTATCGTTATAAGGGTATTCACCTTTGCATTGTGATTATCATACATAATTTAAATAAAAATGAAAAAAAATAAAATTGACCAACGCAGTCAGCAGTCTGATAGCAAGTCAAATCAACCATCAGCAGGAAAAGAAGGAGAAAATCCACAAAAAAAAACCGGCAATCCGCTTCCAAACAAACCCGTAAAAATCGACCCCACCCGCATTGATGAACCACCTCCAATTTTTAAAAACAAATAATTATGGCTAAATATTCCAAAAAAGCTCAGGACAAAGTTGAAAAGGTCATGCATGAATATAAGCATGGAGAATTAAAATCAGGCAAGGGCGGTAAAGGTGGAATTGTAAAAAGCCGCAAGCAGGCAATAGCCATCGCTCTAAGTGAAGCGCGACAAGCAGGAGCAAAAGTTCCTAAGAAAAAAATTCTTAATCAAGAATAAAAAGAACAATTCTTAAAAACAAATCCAGGTGGAACTAAACTAACACGCTATACACCATTGCCTATCCACATCCCTACTGGTGTGTTTATAGGACCACAGGGATGGCGGGTGTAAGGGAGCAGCAATAATTTTTTAGATGAGAGCTACAATCATTTATCTATTTTTTGTACTATTTATTTTAATTTCCTGTAACAAGGAACCATATGATTATGAAAATAATAGGACTTCATATTTTAAAAACATTAATAAACAATCTTATAATGATTCGATAATTATTTGTGTTACTTATAACATACATTTAGGATTTAAGGCAATTCAAGACCCTTGGGAAAAAGAAGAAATTGGCGCTAATAAAGCACAAATTCAAAACATAGCCGATGTATTAAAACAGATTAATCCTGATATCATTGCATTACAAGAAGTTCCAAGAAATCGTTATAATGCAGAGGTTAAAAATTTTCTTGAAGAGTTAGCTGCTAAATTGAATATGAATTATGCTTTTGGAGCACATGGATATAACGATCCTTATGGAATTTATCCAGTATATGGAGAATGGGGAACCGCAATATTGACAAAGTATAAGATACTTAATATTAATAATATAGAAGTAGAATACGTTGACAAATGGCAAAAGCGTAGTATACTAGATGCTAAAATTGAAATTAATAATTCGACTACTTTACATACTATGTCATTGCATTATTTGCCTATTCAAGAAGGTATTCCGAATACTGCTCATTATTTAAAACAGATTAATGAACCGGTTATTTTGTTGGGTGACTTTAATTATACTGGTGAAATAAATGAATTTAAAGAAATTGGGTTAAATGATGTAGATTCGACGTATGAAAAAAACTGGATTGATAGAATTTTTTATTCCAAAAGTTATTTTAAAAACATAGAATTTGGAAGTTTGATTGATTCACTTTGGGTATCAGATCATTCTGCAAATTATGGGATAATAAAAATAAAAAAATACAACTCTATATTAATACCTTAGAGAGGTTTTTTATTTTTAGGGAAGCCTGGGGTATAATTTTATTTTAAGAATCTTATAAACTTATCTTCCTGAAATTGAATATATTTCAAAAAAAAGTGGTATCTTTATCTTTTTTAGAATGTCCAAAATAATGCCTGTTTATGAACCTAAATTATGGAGGGAATGGAAATGAGAAGTTTTAACACTTTTGCAGCAATGATCTTCGTACTTATCCTGGCCATCGGTGGAGGATTAGCTTATTATTCGTACAGCGGTCCGGCTGATGCTGGTAGAATTGTGGGTATCATCGTCATAACCTTTATTATCGCCATTACTGTTTCATCCGCAATTAAAGTCGCGGATCAGTGGGAAAAGGCGGTGGTATTGCGGTTGGGTAAATTCCGTGTCATTGAGGGTCCCGGACTGTTTTTTATCATCCCGGTAATCGATGCTGTCCGTTTCTGGATTGATACCCGCGTGATCACGACAACTTTCAAGACAGAAAAAACCCTGACCAAAGATACGGTCCCGGTAGATGTAGATGCGGTCCTGTTCTGGAAAGTGATCGACTCAAAAAAAGCAGCTCTCGATGTAGCCGATTATCAAAGTGCCATAAGCTGGGCATCGCAAACAGCCCTAAGGGATGTAATCGGCAAGACTATGCTTTCGGATATGCTCGAAGGCAGGGAAAAAATCAGTGCAGAGCTTCAAAAGATCATTGACGAGCGCACCGAGCCTTGGGGAGTCAACGTTATTTCGGTGGAGGTTAAGGATGTACTGATTCCACCGGCACTGGAGGATGCCATGTCGATGCAGGCACAGGCAGAAAGAGAACGGCAGGCCCGTGTAATACTGGGAGATTCGGAACGGCAGGTAGCGGAAAAGTTCGGGGATGCAGCTAAGACTTATATTGATAATCCTATCGCTCTTCACCTGAGAGCAATGAATATGCTTTATGAAGGTTTAAAGCAAAATGCCACCATCGTGATCGTTCCAAGTTCGGCAGTAGAATCTATGCAATTAGGTGGCCTTAGCGGGTTAACTGCATTGACCATGGAGTTAAAAAAAGAACAGGCGGATAAAGAGAAGGAAAATAATCCCTGATCACTCCGTAAGTAAGCGCATTCAGGCGAGTTGAAACCGGAAATATTTTTAGAAAATCCTCCGGAGTTCAAAGAAAAGATTTTATATTTACATTATCAAACTCAACCAAAGCAAGATTGTTTAACTCAACAACTTACTCAAATTCGTTCAACAACAAGCGTTCGGTCGTGTTTGCCATGATATTCCCGCTCATACATTCACCATGGGGAATTTCCTAAACTACCAAACCCCACAAGATGAAATTGGCCTTATTGATTTCGATCATATGTACTGCTATCTGGAGTATTTAAAGAATTTTATTGTTGATTTATCAGAGACTAACTGTGATTTTACAGTCCGATAAAAATCTGTCTGTTAGCGTTCAATGGAAAAACAGCAATTGGAATAAAGCGGAAACAAATAAATGAGTTGTAACCTTTAAGAGGAATAATTATGAAAACCAATTTGATTTTGACATTGACAATGATTATGACATTGTTTTCGTGCGGGTCCAAAAATGAGGATGATGCTCCTTCAATAAAAGAAGGTATGATAAATGTCACAGGAGGTCAGGTATGGTACAGGATCGTAGGTGCAGATAAAACAGGTATTCCGTTGCTTACATTGCATGGCGGGCCCGGAGCTCCCCATGACTATCTTGAGACGCTGGAGGCACTTGCTGACGAGCGTCCGGTAATTTTCTATGATCAGCTTGGATGCGGCAATTCCGATAAACCTTCGGATAGCACTTTGTGGAATGTAGCACGTTTCGTGGAAGAACTGGAGCAGGTGCGCACAGCGTTAAATCTCGAAAAGGTTCACATCATGGGCCAATCATGGGGAACTATGCTTGCAGTTGAATATGTGCTTCGGAAAAAACCGGAAGGTATTGTAAGCCTGATTCTCTCCGGCCCCTTTTTAAATGCTCCGAAATGGATTGCCGACCAACAAATATGGATTTCACAACTTCCGCAGAACATCCAGGATACAATCAGAAAGTACGAAGAAAATGGAAATTTCGCATCTCCCTCATACCAGGACGCCATGATGTATTATTATCGTCAACATGTCTGCCGGCTTGACCCCTGGCCCGATTGCCTGAATAGGGCGATGGAAAAATTTGGAAAAGATGTGTACGAATATATGTGGGGCCCCAGTGAATTTACCGCGATGGGTACATTGAAGAATGCGGACCTGAGTGAACAGCTGAGCCTGATCACGGTTCCAACCTTATTTACCTGCGGCGAATTTGATGAAGCCACTCCCGCTACCACAATGTTTTACCAGAGTAAACTCCCCGGTTCTGAAATATACATTTTCCAGAACGCATCTCACGAACATCATCTTGAAAAGCCAGATGAATATAATCTGGTTGTCAAAAACTTTCTTAAAAAGGTTGAGGTGACAGAATAGAATATGGCCCTAAATTATTGGTTGTATAATAATTTGATATTTAGTATTATGACAGAAAATCAAGATTGTGTACAATGTTCCACTGATATTTATAACTATTATGGAACAAAGCCGGAAGGCGAGATTCAAACAAGAGAGGCAAAAAAAGCACCCACACAACGTGTTGAAAAGGCACGCCAGATGTATTTTGAAACAAAGTCATCTGCATCAGTTGAGTTTCCCTATTGGTATACACGACGATGGGAAGAAGTGGAAGGTGAGGTTCCAATAATAAGAAGAGCCGAAGCGTTAAAGGCAGGATTCGGACATTTAACTCCAGCCATATTACCGGGAGAATTACTGGCTATGAGAAAAGCAAATTATTTGCGTGGTTCTTATCCTATGCCATGGCTGTCGGAAGCGTTCTTTCTGGCTAAAGAAGATGAATTATACAAAGAAGCTCAAAAATCAGGAAAAGTAAGTGCCGATGAAGTAACCACCATGGGACAAGGTGGTGGAAATGTAACAAAAAGTGTAGGTAATGTAATTTCCATTGCCGGTAAATTTGGTCTGCGAAAAGAAGAAATGCCGATTTTAATAAAAACTGCAAAAAAATGGTTTAACAAATCAGTTGATGATGTAGGTCATAAATACGAGCAGCTTGTTCCCGACTATAATACAAAAGAGGAGATAATGCGTGCCGTAATATGTATGTTCGATTCAGGATACACACTTCCGCAAGGCAGAGAAGTAATGAATTATTATTATCCTTTACAATTTGGAATCGAAGGGATAAAAAACATTTGCAAAGAAAAACAAGACCAAACAGCCGGTTATCCTGACATGGACAGATTGTACTTTTATAAAGCCGTTTATATAATGCTTGAAGGTCTTCAAACGTGGATAATGAATTATGCTAAAGAAGCTCGCTTCATGGCTTCGCTTGAGGATAATCAGACTCAAAAAGAAGAATATCTTGATATTGCTGAGCGATTAGAATGGCTAACGAAAAACAAGCCTAGAACTTTTCACGATTCACTTCAATTAGTGTGGATATTTCATGTTGCTGTCCTTAACGAAGATGCAATTTCAGGCTTATCACCGGGTCGTCTGGGGCAGGTTCTTTACCCTTTCTGGAAACAGGATATGGACCAAGGCATTCTTACAAAAGAATGCACAATTGAGCTTCTTGAGTGTATGCGCATGAAATTCACAGAATTAGACTGTTTCGCGTCAATGGGCGTAGTTGGTGGAGTTTTAAGCGGAAATACGTTTAACAATCTGTGCATTGGTGGATTAGATAAAGATGGAGATAGTGCAGCAAATGAATTAGAAATGCTTATCCTTGAGTCAGCTATGTCTTGCGATACTCCTCAACCAACACTTAGTCTGCTTTATGATGAAAAATTACCCGAAGAATTTTTATTAAAGGGCATTGAATGTACTAAAATTGGAACAGGATATCCTGCATGGATAAACAATAGGGTTGCAATGGAGTTTCTTCTTAACAATTTCAAAAAAGAAGGTATGCAACTCGAAGAAGCAAGAGCATGGGCGATTGGAGGTTGTCTTGAAACTTCACCGGGAAGCTGGATGCCTCTTGAACTTAACGAAGAAACATATTTTATACCAGGCGGTTCCGCACCTGCAACAAGTGTTGGTGTACATTTTATTTCCCTTCCAAAAGTACTCGAAGCAGTTTTATTTGATGGCCTGGACAAACGAACAGGAAGACGTGTTTATCCTGCACATGGTTCCAAATTAGAGTCGTATGAAGAAATATGGACTGTTTTTAAAAAGTATTTTAGCATTACGGTTGAAGTATTGACCCTTGCAAACAATATACAGCACGACATTTGGGGTAAAATTTCTCCCTCAATTATAAATAGCATGCTGAAACCGGATTGTTTGGAAGTGGGGAAAGATATCAGTCATAAAGGTTGCCGGTACAACAGAACGTTTAATGTTGAAATTTGCGGAGGTGTAAATCTTGTAAATTCATTAGCATCAATAAAGAAAAATGTTATTGATGAGAAAAAATTATCACTACAAGAACTCAAAGCTGCAATAGAATCAAATTTCGGTTATCTATCGGCATTAGAAACCGGTTCATATAGCTTAATTGAACAAGTTAAAACCAAAAACTATATGGATTGGCTGAAAATTCATAAACTTTGCCTTGATGCTCCCAAATATGGAAATGATGATAAATATGTCGACAACATTTTTAAAGAATGGCAAATATGGTTTAGCAAAATGTGTGAAAATTACCGTTCACTTTATGACAAACCTATGTATTCATGTCAAATATCAGTATCAACACATGCGCCAATGGGAGCTGTAACGTTAGCAACTCCTGACGGAAGATTATGTGGAACTACTTTTGCCGATGGATCTGTTTCTGCTTATCCGGGATCTGATAAAAATGGTCCTTATGCATTATTCAATTCTGCAACTTGTTACAATCATGCTTTATCTCAGAATTCTCAGCTGAATATGAAAATCCATCCTTCGGTTGTTAAGGGAAGGGAAGGTTCACGGAAGTTTTTAGAAATGATAAAAGCTTACCTTCGTAAAGGAGCGTTCCACATTCAGTTCAATATTGTTGATTCCAGAATGCTTAAAGATGCACAAAAAAATCCTGAAAAATACAGGGGACTAATGGTGCGGGTAGCAGGATTTACTCAATATTGGGTTGAACTCGGGAAACAAATACAAGATGAAGTTATTGCGCGAACAGAGTATGAACAAATAGGATAAAATTAATAAATGTGATACACTACGATTGTAAATATTACCTTAACACAGATGTTTTTAAAGGCATTTGTAAAAGAGATAAAAGCAACATAAATGCCGACGATGAAGCATGTAATAATTTTGAAAAAGCACAGAAATGTAAACATTGTTCAAATTTTTTATTATACGGTAACGATTGGGGAACATGCATGAGCAAATATGAAGCTTATCCGGAAATGAACGCAGTTACATGCAATGATTTTAAACAATAACCATTCCGATTCTAAAGGTTATATATTCGATATTCAGGGACTGTCAGTACATGATGGTCCCGGATGTCGAACATCAATATTTTTGAATGGATGCACCATGAATTGTTTTTGGTGTTCTAATCCGGAAGGCATCAATAGGAAACCTTCGCTATTGTATTTTTCTTCAAAATGCATTGCTTGCGGTAATTGCATAAGCAATTGCTCGCAAAATGCAATTAGAATCGAAAATGAAAAACTTAAAATTTCCAGGCAACTTTGTGCTGTATGCGAAAAACAAAGTTGTATTGATGAGTGTTTTACCGATGCATTGAGATTAAGCGGATATGAAATTACAGTTTCAAAGCTCTTTGAAATTATCCAGCGCGACAGACAATTTTGGGGCAGTGCAGGCGGAATAACATTAACAGGTGGAGAACCATTATTGCAGATAGATTTTGTAAAAGAAATACTTTCTAAATGTCACCATGCCTATATTCACACTGCTATCGAGACCTGCGGTAATATTCCATGGAAAAACTTTCAAGCTGTTATTCCGTACATTGATTGGATTTTCTTCGACCTTAAACATCTTAATAGTCAGGAACACAAAAAGGCCACAAATGCCGGCAATTCACTGATTTTAGAAAATGCGAAACTACTTTCAAAAGAATTTGACGGAAGACTAGTATTTCGACTTCCATTAATTCCCGATTTTAACGATTCGAAAGAAGACATCGACTCAATTATTTCATTTATTAAAAAAACAGGAAGAAATGAAATCAACATTTTGCCTTTACATCATTTAGGCAGGGAGAAGTATCCAATGCTTAATAATAATTATCTTGGGAGCAACTTTCCTATTCCGACAAATGAAAAATTAAGGGATATTGAAAAAGCATTTAAAGCATATGGTATTGATTGTTATATAGGTAGTGAAACTCCTTTTTAATGATATTTAGAAACAATGAACCATATATCCAAATGATTTCAATATTATTCTATATTTTTCTTACAGGTTTTCTCTTTAAGTTTTCCATAGCCAACTATCTAATGATTTTTTGGATTTGCCATCTTTATATTATATTTTTGTAAAAATG
Source organism: Bacteroidales bacterium (assembly GCA_023229505.1). Classification (NCBI taxonomy): domain Bacteria; kingdom Pseudomonadati; phylum Bacteroidota; class Bacteroidia; order Bacteroidales; species Bacteroidales bacterium. Next base: position 47,811 of record JALNZD010000011.1, read on the forward strand.
ATAAAGAATATTGTTTTGCAACATTTTTAATAGCAACTATAAAAAAGGAGGAAATATGAAAAGGGCATTGATGACAGTTCTTGTGGTTCTTTCGAGTGTGGTCTCATTATGTCAGCTTGCGTGTGCACAGGCTGAAAAACCGGCAGGTTCGGCAGCACAGGATCTGCTGGTCAAGTGTGAGGTCGAAACAGCGGTCAGCATGCTTCAGGCAATTTTCACAAAATATCAACAGGGGGAAATGACCCTTGAGCAGGCAAAGAAACTTGGCGCCGACCTTTTGCGGGAACTTAGTTATGGTACCGGAGGATATTTCTGGGCCGATACGGAGGAAGGCGTTAATGTGGTTTTGTATGGCCGAAAGGATGTGGAGGGAAGAAACCGGCTTGAGGATAAGGATCAACAAGGCACGTTTTTCGTAAAGGAATTCCTTGCAAAAGGTAAAGCCGGTGGCGGATATGTCGAGTACTTGTTTCCAAGGGAGGGCCAGACTACGGCCCAACCTAAGCGATCATACGTACTCCTGTTCAAACCATTCGGATGGGTTGTCGGCAGCGGATACTATCTCTGAAAAATCCTATAAAACCTGATCAATCCGTAGATCATCAATCCAGAAAATGCCGGGTTTTAAAATGTTTAATTCAAACCTGATCGCATTCATCTTTTCAGGAATTTCATATTTATATTCATATAGCTGCCAATTGTCTATTGTTTCATCTGATTTGACTATCGTTTCATATTGCCCCGTTGAATAACCCACACCACCAATTCGTACATGAAAACCACTTCCATTATTTTTAACCCAGAAACTAATCTTATAAGATTCGTCTGGTTTAGCAGGGAATTCATTGCAAAATCCGGGAGAATACCACCCACCAGCAGAAGAACATTCCCGGACTATGAATTTCAATGATTGCTTTCCCTCCTTGAATTCAATAGAATCAACAATTATTTCAAAATCTCCTGTAGGAACCGTTTTTGGCGTGTAAAGGAGCCAATTTACAGGTAATCCTGACTTTGTAAATTCAAAGCTGCCATTCATTCCGGCCATTTTATCTACAACTATTTCACTCATTTGATGAATGGCATAATCACAACTATTTATTATAATTATTACAGCAAGAGCCAATATATTGACTAGCTTATCGGATCTGGAAATTGTTGATCTCATCTTGTTAACATTTAATGGTTTTTGCTTTATAACATTATATCAAACAATTAATTTACTGTGACTTGTGTTTATTTGTCATATCAAACTAATTTCAGAAAGATTTACAAAACCACCTTCTCCGGCCAGGGATTATATTTTGAAGTGCCCCAGAGTTTGCTGATATAATCGATGGAGAAAAAATCTTCAAAAGCATGGATCCAATACGTGCCTTTATCGGACAAACAAATCTGATCGCTGCCATTTGTTAAATAACCTAGTCGCGACAGCATTTTAATCTGTTTCCCATATTTCTGGTCAAAACTTACACCAAACCGATCCTGGAAATCGCTTTTTCTGAATTTGGTTTCATAAATCCGCCAATACAGCCAACCTGCCATCTGCATTTCTTCAGACAGATCAAGTGACAAAGCAATTGGCGACTTTCCTTCATTGATAGCCTTAATGTACTCTGCAACATTAAACGTGTTTACATAGAAAACATCTTTCAAATAAGAACCTCCGCTTGCCCCCAGCCCAAGGTACAGAGGCACGGTAACAGAACAATATTTAGCTATTCCTTTTTTCGTGAATGCCCATACTGATGACCGCTCAAACCCGGAATCATAAAAGATATCCTCCAGAATTCCCAGTAATTTCCTGCGACGAAACATTGTAGCAATTGCATTTCCATTATTATTAGATTCTCTTCCCAGGCGTGTATAAGGAAATCTGAATAAGGGATAAGTCGCTACCTGGTGTATGCCCAGGTTCACCATATCATGGCCTGCTTGTTCAACCTCCGCAGCAGTCTGGCCGGGCAAATCAAACATATAATCGATATTCACACACTCGAAGTTTCTTCCCACTGCCCGCTCAACGCTTTTTTTCACTTCTGCAACCGTGTAAGGCCTCTCAATGGACTTCAGATGCCGGTCCTGCAAGGCTTCAACGCCAATACTCAGATACCTGACACCCATCGCCTCTATTGCATCTAGATTTTTATGTGTCAGGTGATTCGGATGGCTTTCCATATGAACATGGCATTGCATATTAAAATGCTTGTAAATATGATCAATGATCTGCTCCATTCCATTTCCAATCATCGTGGTTGGCGTGCCTCCTCCGATATAGAAACTGGTAACCGGTTTATTGCTTAGAAGGGGAATGTAGGAATCTATTTCTTTTATAAGGGCATTTTTATAATTCCGGCACGATTCATACCTGAAAATCTCCTTATTATATGGACAATACGGACAAATTTGATTGCAGAACGGAATATGGAGATAAATACCGGCTTCCTGAATGTCCCTGATTTTTTCAGCCAGTAATTCTTGGGATGGAATATTGCGGTCAAAGATTACCTTGTCCTGCCCGGTGAAGTTTTTACTAATCCTATTTCTTAAATAATCAGTGATCATAGCGTGAGATCGTTTATTAATTATCAGGCAATGATGACCAGCTACAGTGTTCAAGGGCATATTCCGAAAACAGGTACATGAAGTTTATTGCTTCTTTTTTCACCCTGTTCAGATATACTTTTGTTAAAGATGATTCTGCAAGCCTGCATTGCTGATAGTATTCCACTATAACATATTCCTCCTGCTTTTTAACCTGGTAAAAACCTGAAGACGAAATCAGCCGGGGCATTATCGTTTGGTTATTCTGACTTGATACCAGGGTAAAATCCACTCTTTGTTTTTCTTCATCAAGTTTCCTGTACCAAACTGTCGTATTTTCAAAAAAGATAAATTTCTGATAGGTATAACTGATTTGGTTCCAGTTACTGCCCTGGTCAATTAACACGACTTCTTTTGCATCCATTGCCAGTGAGCGAATATGTTCATAGTTAAAAGATATTTCAAGTAGACATTTCGGGTTAGCATTTATCTTGAAGCTGCTATAAAATGAGTAGCTGGAGTCGGTTTGGGTATATATGTATTTAATATCAATTTCTTCTTCCGCAAAGGCCATTAAAGGTATTAATGCAGAAAAGAGTGCTAATGCAAAACTTATTATATTTTTCCCATGCATCATCAATATTGTCAAAGCCCGTTTTTAAAATTTAAAAATATTTCAGTGCATTAACTATAGCGCCGGGTTTAAGTTTAAGCGTCTGATCAATTTCTGCGTAACTTAAATAACCGCAATCTTCACATACTTCACCATTATTGTTTTCCCTGCAACAGGTATAATAATTACCATCCTCATAGACGCTGCATATATCCAGGTTTTTCTTCCAGTTGTTTCTGATTGCAGATTTAAGTCCGGCAGAAGAATTTAGTATGTTATATTTACCTTTCAGTTTCAGCAGGTTCACTAAAATTTCATTTTTTGCCTCCATATCAAGGTAAAGCTCATCATATCCGTAGTAAGGTGTATGGAAGTAAAAGAATGTGCCTTTGATTTGTGGGAACCTGCTTACATATTCACAAAAACCAGCTATATCTTCTTTATTTACTGAATTTATCGTATAGTTGATATAAATCGAAGGATGATTTGATTGCTGAATATTGTCCATTATTTTATCAAAGGATTTCCCCCTCAATGTGTCATGTGTATCATGCAGTCCGTCGACGCTCACAAAAATTGTATTAGCACCCGATTCTATTGGTCGTGTGCCATTGGTATAAATAATAACTGAATAATATCCCTTCTTTTTCGCATAGTCAACAATGTCTTCCATGTTGTAAGAATGATCATACCATATCATTGGTTCCCCGCCCTCTAAATAAAGGCAACGCCCTCCTTCAGCATAAAAAGTATCAATGACCTGAACCGATTCGTCAAAACTCATGGTTGCCGGCGGACGATCAATCACAGTGCAATGACGGCACCGAAGGTTACATTTATTATGAAGTACAAGGCCGCATATCAGCGGGTTTGCCTTTCCCCTCAGCCAATAATTTGCCAGATATTTTATTCCAAAGATGACTTGTTTCATAAGTGGTTATTTTTCATTCCTGTCAGCCGGGTAACGAGATTTCGCGGGATAAACCGAATTAGAAATACCTGGATCTTATTAGTCGTTCCGGGTATTACGACTCTTTTACCTTTCATTAAGGCTTCATATCCGATTTTAGCGACCCTGGAAGCATCCATTACAGGAAAGAAGAAAGATTTCCTCCTCTTGGTAAAATCCTGAAAAGCCGTTTTAGTCCCACCAGGGCATAAAGCCGTAACAGTAACTCCTGAACCTTGCACTTCTTCGGCAACAGCTTCTGAGAAACTCATTACAAAGTTCTTTGCTGCGCAATAAACGGCATTATATGGACCAGGCACAAATGAACCTGTTGAACCAATATTTAGTATCCTTCCCTTTCCCTGTTCTAACATACCAGGAAGAAACAATTTTGTAAGCTGGCTGTGAGTTATGCATTGCAATTGAATCATTTTCTGCTCATCTTCCCAGGACGTTTTGGAAAAAGCGCCTTTTACATAAAAGCCTGCATTATTAACCAGGTAATCTACAGAAATTGATTTCTCCAGAACGAGTCGGAAAATTTCTCCGGCAGCATCGGGATGACTTAAATCGATGGGAATAATACAGACATGAATCTTATAATTATTTATCAAGCTATCAGCTAATTGAGCTAATTTGTTTTCCTGCCTGGCGACAAGAATCAGATTATGCCCGTTTTTAGCGAATAGCAGGGCTAATTCATAACCAATGCCTTTGGAAGCTCCGGTGATCAGAGCATAATTCATTTCTCATTTCTCATTTTGCTGTTATCTTTTCTTAAATACCAACTAATAATAAAGAATGAACTGAGTATCACCAACACTATTGTTAATAGAAAAGTGACTAAAAAGAAGTTAGGTGTCCCGAAATTAAAGAAACACAAATACACCAAACAAAATAGCAGCAATCAGACTAACAGGGATGCTATATATAAAAGACATTAAAGGGTTGTAAACCAGAACTATAGTCCAATAAATATCCTATGATTGTTAATAATAAGCCGTAGATACTTCCGGCAATCGCAGCAAGCCACATGCCTGTGCGAGTAATGGTTTTTAGTTTATATTCATTCATAATTTTCGATTTTATAGGATGCGCTTCCGGCACGTTTTAATTCCTGATACAACGAACAGAAAAACCTATAGTACCATCTCCACCCGTATACCTCTGGATCATGGCCTGATTCCAGTCCATATTGCGGTAGAATTTCTGTAATGGATGAGAACTCCAGAAATAAGCTTTATATCCAATGCCCCAGAAAGCATTCTGAACAAAATATCCTCCGGGAAGAGCTGTAAAACCGAAAGCGTCTGTTGCTCCCGTATTCGGATACACCCAGTATGTTGTACCCGTTTGCTTGAGATTTCCGCCTGCATTGGTGCCTCTCCAACTATTAATTCCCCACACCGGATCCCCTATTTCATATCCGCTGTCTGCGGCGCCTTCCAGTATCTGCCATTCCAGATCGCCTGGTACGTGAAAACCTTCCGGACAGATACCCTGCCCTTCATCTTCATTGGTATACTTCATCATTTCATCCCAGAAATACAAACCTCCCGCAATATTGCAGTAATAATCATCATCCCCCATACAGTATTTTTCGATGATGTCGTTGTCAGTCTGAACCTGCGTGGACGGGATCATTATCCCCGCGTTCATGTTCTCTCTGATCCAGCACTGGCTAAATATCTGGATGGTATGATACCATTGTCCGTCATAATATACCGAATCCACACCCGGACAGGGAATATTCGTGGCAAATTGAAATACATAGTCCTGGCTTGTTTCCGGGGAATCAAGGAATCCGGATTCCAGAGTATCAGCGTAACCGATAAACATTAGCTCATCACCCGGGCTGAATGGAAACTCCTGGATAGCAGGACTGCTTTTTAAGGGAGTATCATTATTACCACTTCCCATATACTCCAGCGAGCAAGGCCTGCCGGAACCCGAACCGGTATTCAGGATCTTTATGGTTTTGCTGATACCTTCCCAACTGGCGGTGAAAAAATTAAGCTTTTCGCCTGTCGGTTCAAACTGGAATGTGTGATAACCCTTCTCCAGCATTCTTTCTGAAGTAATGAGCCGGTGACCAAGGACATCTGTAACGGTCAAACTGACTTTGTCCTTTTCCGGGACGTACACGCCGATAGTGGTTCGGTTTGCCACAGGGTTCGGAAAGTTCTGCGTCACCCTGAACTCATTGAGCAGATCCGGTTTTTCGTTGATGCCAACATAGTTCAAAACGAGCACCGTGTCAGGATAATATAAAATTGTATCTCCTCCCTGGGTGAGGTTCTTCACTTTGATGTTGCTTAATTGAAAATATGAAGTGTCGTTGACACTTGTGAAGGTCAATTCAATAGCCGGCCTTTGCCCGTAAGAATTTGCAATACAAGCAAATGCCACTAGTATTAGAATGCATGTAAGCTTTTTCATGTTATTAAGGTTAATAAATTAAAAAAAATGTTTTTATCTCATCACAAACGGAACAATGATGGCTATAATACCGGTACATACAACTACCATGATAAACAGGTTATACCTCACGCTGTAACTGCTGAGCAACGATTCATCGTAATATTTGTCGACCTTCTGGTCTTTGTACATGGTAATTAAACCTTTTAACAGTTTTGTCCGCGTCTGTTTTCCTTTCAGTAAACCGAAAATGGCTACAATGTTGATCAGGATGACCAACCCGACAAAAATGAACATCACCATCACTATGGTATCATCCGTTCGTGATTTTTCCACCATACCCGCATTGACAGCAAGGGTAATCAGGTTCAGAGCAATAGATGAAAGGATAAAAATGATATCCGTTTTCGCACTCTGCTGCAGCTCAGAGATGATGTGCTTGTGTACATGTTCTAACATGGCTTGTTCCTCCTATTTTAATTATGTTTCGTATAAATGTAATAAATTTCATTGCTTTTTGCAACACTAAACTGGTTTGATTTCTCCAGATTCCTAAAACGGGCTGAAAAAAGAAAAATAATGATGGCTAATCTGATCGGGTGGATCAAACAACAATAATGTCGGAATACCAGAAGCCCTGGAGAAGTAAGGATCCAACGATTTTGCCTCTTCCATCAGTTTTTCGGCTTCTGCCTGGTTTCCAAGGAACATTTCAACCCGCATCAATAACCCCATCGCATATGATTTCAGCGGTACAACAGGTTCCGGGGTAACTTTTAAATACTTCTCAATAAACGTTTTGGCAATTGGCAATTCTGTTCCGGCCAGATCTTTGTTTTGCATGACATTCATCATGTGGTACCTGGCCAGGTCAAGAATAAGGATGTTTTTCGAAGGATCTGATTTGATCGCCTCATTAAAATAGTTCTCAGCATTTATGAGATCATCTGTATACAGGCAAGCCCTACCGGTCTCCATGAAGAGTTCAGGATTTTTCCCATCCAAAACGAGCAGGTCCTTCCAGAATTTTACCAGGTCGGTATTTTCTGGAGCCAGTGCAGCTTTTGCTTTTGCCCCGAAATAGCTGTCAGCTTTTCCCAGTTTTTCGGCATAAGCTGCTGCTTTTGCGCTGTCCCCGCCCATATCCTTCGGCAGCATGCCATATATTTCAACAAGGTACAAACTGGCCTCATAATAATCCGGTTTCAGGGAAAGAACATTATCAAACTGGATACAGGTCTCTTCAAGGTATCTCTTCACATCTCCCTGTCCTGTTTCCATGGCCATGAAAGCATTCAGAAAGCTGGCGATCGCCTTGTAATAGGCATAAGTCACGTTTTTGGGATCATAGGTTACCGCTTTATTGACGGAGGTGAGAATATCTTCAGTTTTAATTCCTCCTCCCCCGGTCAGCATATAATGTTTGAGGCGGGCCATTTCATAATGGGCCATCGCGTTGGTTGAATCTTTGACAAGGATAGTTTCCAGTAAAGCTTTTGCCTCGTCAACTTTACCATTCATCCGCAGATTAAAGGCTTTAAGTACTTCTTTATCAGGATTGTTGCCGGCAAAAGTGCAGGATGCCAATGCCCCGATAATAAAAATTTGTAAAATAATCAGCTTTTTCATAAGGTCAGGGTTTTAAATTAAACACAAAATAATTTTGTAATTTAGAAGTCGAAATTAGGGACAAACCGGTTTTTTCTTTTGAATTGCGCTTGTAAACCATTTGTAAACATTTTACAATTGTTTTTCTTTTATACCACCCTGTAACTGATCATCTTTGTGAAAGATAAAGATTCACAGATATTCGAATTGCTGAAACAAAAGATTGTGGAGCGCATGTTGCAGTCATATCCGGGCATTAATCCTTCCATATCGGATTGGAAAGGGCAGGAGATCGTTGATTTCCAGGAAGAATTGCTGCAGAAGGTGAATGCCCATATCAGTGAAAAATGGTTTTATAGTCATATTAAAACCGCAAAGGATACATTGCCGCGAATCGATATTCTCAACCTGCTTAGCAAGTTTGCCGGTTATGCCAATTGGGATGATTTCAGATTTAAGAATACAAGCCGGGAGATCACTGTTAATCCTACAAAAAAAGCAAACCGGTATTTCATATATATCCCCCTATTAGTCCTGCTGATCCTGGGCATCTTGTTTATCCTTTTCAAAATGGTCAGCACCAGAGATTATAAATTCCGTTTTTATGATGCCGACACCAAAGAGCCTGTCACCAACAATATTATCGAAGTCAATGTACTCCTGGAAGGAGAATCCCCGGTGAGCTATCTTTGCGGGCCGGACGGCAGTTTCATCCTGAAAACGGAAAAAGTCAATGTTCATTTTGTGGTAAAATCGCCTCTTTATCAAACAGATACAATTATCCGCATCCTCGATAAATTCAACCGCGACGAAATAGTTCAGATCAGGCCGAACAATTATGTCATGATGATACAATATTTTTCGACGATGAATGTGAAAGACTGGCAAAAGAGGAGGGACCAGCTAAATCTTGTGATAGCTGACAGCGCCATGATTTACCAGGTTTTTGCTAAAGAGTCTATCGGAGTGGAGCTCTTTAACAAATGGGAATTCATCAACAAACTGACTTTACCTTCAACCGGTTTAAAGGATATCGAAATACTGGACACCAAATACCAGGGCGATAAAATTACGCTTATCCGTTTCAGGCAAAAGGAGGCAGATAAATGAGAAAATTTTTATTCATATTCGTTGCTATCCTGGCTTATCTGCTGTTATGTTCTAAATCATGCGGATCTGATGAAAAAGATGATACCGCCAGGCAGGAAGCTGAACTGACTAAAACAAAGGAGAGCATTAAAAATGAATTTAAATCAGATGACCTTTCAAAAAAGTCACTGAGGGCATTTGAAGTTAAGGCGAAGCAAAAGCTGGTGGACTTTTCCGATTATCTTGACATTTATTCGGATAAACAAATGGATGAGTCCTTTAAAAGTCAGGCCCGTCAGATGATCCTGGACATGTTCATGTCCGACACTATAAGGGTTACAACCCTCTTATTACAAGAATCAAATGAGAAAAATTTCCAGATAACCGAATTTCTGAGCAGTTGTTCAGCATCTGGTTATAATTCCATGGATTTCATTTTCGATTCCATAGAGGTTGCCGCGCCTTTGCGTAGAACCGATAATTTTAATTATAAAGGAAGACTTTCATTTTCACGGCGTGTGAAAATCAGTTCCGCTTCTGATACTCTATTTACAGGTCCCGACAGGATGGAGGTTGATATTTTTGCTTCGAAGGTCCGCAAGCAGTTTGGGCCAGATACGTTGCAGGTGTGGAGCGTGTTTCTGGGGGAGATTAAGTGATTGGTTGATTGGATGATTGGTTGATTGGACGATTGGGCGATTTTCGATTTTTAAAAATTAATTACTATTTTATAATTATTACCTGTATATTTGCATATTATGTGGGAAAATATACAGGTGAAAAGAATGTTAGCTCAGCATCTTCCTGCTGAGTCTGAGAATCGTTTGCTATTGCTCACAGGTGCCAGGCAGACTGGAAAAACATCACTTGTCAAGCAATATTATAAGGATTTGCCATACTATAACCTTGATGCCATTGAATACCGGGACCAGTTAAGCAATATCAGCACTTTCAGGTGGGCACAGGAGGTGGGGACTGCCGTGATTGACGAAATACAGAAAGAACCGGCATTATTCGACAAAATAAAATTCGCTTTTGATGCAGGGGAATTGAAATTCTCTGTCCTGACCGGTTCATCTCAAATTTTGCTTCTGAAAAAAGTGCGCGAAACCCTTGCAGGAAGAGTTACATTAAGAGAGCTTTTCCCATTTATGGCATCTGAGCTTTGCTATCCTGAAGGAATAGATTGGAATTCGATCCTGATTTCCAAATTGATATCTGCAAAACACATTGATGAAATCCTCACTTCTGAACTATCAGTTTTAATAGGAGATTCATGGCTAAAAGTCTGTGAAGCTGAAAATTATTTGCTGAAATGGGGGGGCATGCCTCCCTTAATCCATATTTCTGAAGAACAAGGCAGGAAGCTTTGGTTAAGGGACTATGCAACAGCATATCTGGAAAGAGATCTTGCTGATCTGGCCAACCTGAGTGATCTAAAGCCATTCAGGAAATTTCAGAGAATTGCTGCTTTGAGAGCGGCCAACCTTCTTTCATATTCTGAATTGTCGAAAGATTCGGGAATTGCTGTGGAAACTGCCAGGCGTTACCTGGAATATCTCCGGATATCTTACCAGGCTTTTTTGATTCAGCCTTACCATACAAACCTGACCAGCAGCCTGGTAAAAACACCAAAACTGTTCTGGGTGGATAACGGCCTGCTGAGGCATCTTTCAGAATATGGTTTCGCTGTGGATAGCGGGCAACTCTATGAAAATTACATTGCATCCGAATTGTTTAAATCTATCCGGACTAACGGGTTAGACACAAGATTGACATTTTACCGGACACGGTCGGGAATGGAGATCGATTTCATACTTGAAACCGAAAATGGTTTAATAGCAATTGAAGCTAAAAACAGAGACATGGTTACTTCATCTGATTTTAGCGCTCTTCGGCGACTGGCAGAATCATCCGGGAAATCATGGATTGGAGGAATTGTTGTTTACAGGGGAAATAAAATCCAGCAATTCAGCTCACAATTATGGGTAATTCCTTCGTGCAGATTTTTCAGCGCTAACATAGGACGGTAAGAAAGTTGGAAAGTTGGACAGTTGGACAAAAAGAACAATAGAAACTGATTTGAATTTGGTATTTTGAATTTGTTTGGTATTTGGTGCTTTGAATTTGGTGCTTGGAATTTGGAATTTATTTGTTCAGATACTTCACAATAGCCTCGCTTCTTGTCCGGACCTGGAGCTTTTCATAGATATGGCGGATGTGTGTGCGGACGGTTTCCACGCCGATGAACAGCAGATCTGCAATTTCCTTGTAGAGCAAGCCTTTTACGAGATATGACAGGATTTTTCTTCTCTTTTGGTCAGAATGTTTTCCGTAACAAAATTCGCTGCTGGCTGTTGGAATGACTGGATCACCTTGCGGGCAATCTCCCTCGACATAGGCGATTCTCCCTGGTACACATCCTGGATGGCCTCCAGCAGTTTGGCCGGCGGGGTCTGCTTCAGCAAATACCCGGAAGCACCGGCTGACAAAGACTGAAAGATGGCATCGGAGTCTTCAAATACGGTCAGCATGATGAATAGCATAGGAAGGCCAAGCACTTTGAGCCTGATGATGCACTCGATACCGCTGATGCCCGGCAGATTGATGTCCATCAGCACCACGTCAGGATTCACTTCCGGTATTCCGGCGACAGCGTCTTCACCGTTCCCGTATGCTGCAACACACGAAAACCCTGGAGAGCCGTTGAGAAGGATCTCCAGCACTTCCCTGACCATTTTATCGTCTTCCACCACCGCTATGCGGACGGGATTGCCCGGTGAATTGCCTGTATCTGACATGGTTTGATAATAAACTGCTAAATTACAATGAACTGCAAGGGATTGCTATCCCCTTTTCGTGTTATTTTAATCCCTTTAGAAATGTAGCGAAGTATCGACGTAACGAAGTATCGACGTAACGAAGTATCGACGTAACGAAGTAAATTAAAAGTGCTAAATCCTTCGTTAATTCGTTATATCGATACTTCGCTACATCGTTACATCAATTAATATCTCAGTACCATCTCCAATTCCGGAAGAAATCAAAAATCCTCCCCCAATATCATTCATCCTCTTTTTCATATTTACCAATCCATTACCCGGAAATTCCAGCTTGCCGGGATCAAATCCTTTTCCATCATCCTTTATTAAAATCCTGAATCCATTCTGATTCATAACCAACGAAATCTGAACCTTCGTCGCCCCCGCATGTTTCACCACATTGTGCAGGGCTTCCCTTACCACCAGGTAGACATTCCTGCGTACCTCCACACTCAGTGCCTGGTTTGGCAGTTCCCCGGGGAGGTCGAAGACACAGCTTATAGCAGTGGGTTCCAGGTATTCGAACGCAAAACGGCGAAGGTAGGTAACTAGACCTTCGAGGTTGTCGTTTTTGGGGTTCAGCGCCCAGATGATCTGGTTCATCTCTTCCATCAGCCCCCGTGAAGTATCGCTGATCTGCCCGAGCCATTGCCTGGACCCAACCCCGATATCAGTCCTATTTTTTACCAGGTCGCTCATCATGGAAATCCGGGTGAGGCTTGCCCCGACATCGTCATGCATATCCTGCGAGATCCTGGCGCGTTCCCGCTCCAGCATAAGCTGACGGTCGAGGTCTTTCTGATAAAGGCTTGCCGTATGGAATAATGCCACTACCCTCCGGGCGAGAAGCGAAAGCACCTGGATATCCTGCAGTGAATAAACCCTTTCCGATTGTTTCTGACCGCAAACAAAGAAGCCGAATGGCTGATCTCCCGTTAGCAATGGAATGATCAACTCCCCGTTGGAAATATCAAGGACTGCAGGCTTTTTATCAAGTTCATCGGGGGAGAAAACCTTTGATTTCCGGAGCATCCTTTCAAATTCCCGGGTTACTTCATAATCCTTATCGATCTTTTGATTATCAATACCGAATGCAAAAGCCGGTTCATAAATAAACTCATTTTTCTTCAGGTTGAATACAAACGATTTAAAATGAAAAATCTCATCCAGGCTTTGCCCGATTCTTGATTTAAGTTCGTCAAAGTGATAAATACCAGCAAGTTTTTCTTATAAATCTGACACTACCGTGGCTGAGTCATAAGTTTCACGGTGGAAGAAACGGTCGATCAGGATGCAGCAGATCATGATCAGGCTGCCTATTTCCTGGGAAATCTCTATCGGATTTGGATTAGTGAAAGTCATTTGGATGATACGATTATAAAACAGGGCAAAAGACATTGGTGTGATGAAACCGAAGAATGATCCGATGATCACCATGCGCAACTGGTTTCGGGATAGGGTATCCTTTGCCTGGTAGAACCCCCGTTCCGGTTTTGGAACAGCCGACGCTTTACAATGCAAATTGCAAGTTTAACTTTCAATTTGCATACATGAAGGGCATTTAAATGAAGGATTTAGCAAAATACTTTCAATTTTATTAATATAACTTTATGAATTTGATTAATTTTGTAAAGTTTTGAAAACAAATTTCCGATGATCCAACGTGAAATTCAAAGTGATAAAAGAATTTCAGGAAACCTATCCGGAAGTCACATTCATGACGGTCTCAAGAGAGAATTACTGGGAATTTCTTTCCTGATTGCCGATTGTCGATATTCGAACGATTTCTAATCACTAATTTCAAATTTCAAGCATCACAGTTTCGCATCTCTTTGTTATCTTTGCCTAAAATCACTCCCTGTGAACGAAATAGAATATTCGGTAGTTGTGCCGGTGTTTAACAGCGAGGCTTCGCTGGAGGAGCTTTTCAGCCGCATGACTGCTGTGATGGATTCCACCGGGAAAACTTATGAACTCATTTTCGTCGATGATGGCAGTAGTGACCATAGCTGGGAAGTTTTGAAGAAGCTCAAGGAAAAACAACCCGGCATCCTTACGGCCATCCGGCTGGCCAAAAATTTCGGGCAGCACAGCGCGACTTTCTGTGGTTTTAATTTTGCGAAAGGGAACTACATCATTACCATTGACGATGACCTGCAATGCCCGCCGGAAGAGATCCCCAAGCTGGTCAAAACAATGGAAGAGTTTGATGCGGAACTTGTTTATGGCATATTTAATGAGAAGAAGCATTCTTTCTTCAGAAACCTTGGTAGCAGTTTTTTTAAAAACTCAGCCAACCTGCTGGGAAGGCCCAAGGAAGGCTCTTCCTTCCGACTGATCTCGAAAAACATCATCCAGAAAATCATCATCCATCACCAGAACTTTGTTTTCATCGATGAAATCCTGCACTGGTACACTGAATACGTCGGACTCGCGTTAGTGGAGCACCATAAGCGCAAATACAAAAGATCGGGCTATAGTAACCGCAAGATCTGGAGCCTCATGACCAACCTCATGTTTTATTACACTACCGCCCCACTGAAACTGATGGTGTACGGCGGACTGATCTCCTCTGCTTTCTTCTTCGTCCTATCCATCATCTTCATATTAAAAAAGATATTCTTGTCTGTACCCCTTGGTTATACCTCGCTGATCGTCGCCATCCTGTTCTCGACCAGCCTGATCCTGCTTTCCCTTGGTGTCATAGGGGAATACCTCAGCCGGATCTATATGGTTCAGAATAAAAAACCGCTCTACTCAGTCAGGAAAATTCTCTGATTATATCCGCCTGGAATAATTCCTTCAGGCTTTTTCTTCGAATACACCGGTAAGATTTAGCTCCAGCTTTTCCGACCTGTACCCTTCTCTTTCCATGCATTCAAGCAATCGCGGCAGGGCATAGAGCACTTTCTCACGGGCTTTCAGGTTATCGTGAAAGACAATTATCGCCCCTGGTCTAAGACCTTCCAGGGACGTTTGCAGGCATTCTTCCTGACTTATTACCGGATCGTAATCACGCGTCAAAACCGACCACATGATCACCTTGAATTCTTTTGACAAGGTTTTTGCCTGCTTATAGGTCATCAACCCGTATGGGGGCCTGAACAACCCGGAATCAATGAATTGGCCGGCTTCCCGGATATCATGCATGTAATCTGCATAATTAGTCGACCATCCCTTCAGGTGATGATGGGTATGATTGCCCGTGGAGTGACCTTTCTCAAGGATTCTACCATAAATTCCATGGTACCTTTTGACATTCTCCCCGACACAGAAAAAAGTGGCTTTAGCATTATATTTCCTCAGTATTTCGAGGATTTCATCCGTCACTTCAGGAATAGGCCCGTCGTCGAAAGTGAGGTAAACCGTTTTATCCATGGTTTTCACCTGCCAGATTAATGAGGCAGGAAGAACATAAGTGAAAATGCCGGTCAGCAGCTGATCCTTCAAAATACTACATGGTTATGATAAATTAAGGATTATAAGACTCCCCGACATACAGGTTATAATAGAGATCGAGTGTTTCTTTTGCCTTGTCGGCCATTTCCTTCTGTCCATATGTTTCAGCGGCCTGCCAGATGGCATGCAGAATCGCGAGGCCCTGCTGGATGTCGAATGAGATATATGCCCTCTTATTTGCAGGAAATCTGAAATAATATTCCAGTAGTTCACTATAAATATCTGTCATTCTTTGCAGTATGGCATTTCCTTTATCAATCTGTCCTGCTTTCAAATATGCTTCTGCCATGGGCAGGTTAAAGTAATTATAAGGAACGATACGGTCGGGGATCAGTTCCTGTATCCTGTCGCAGACCATTACAGCTGAATCCGGCTTGTTTTCCGCAGCCAATGCCTCTGCCAGCCTGGCATAACAATTCCGCATCGTTACTGTCATCCTGTTAATGTCATCACTGACTAAAAATCCCGGTTTCAGTATATCGAACTCAAATTTGTTCATCAGGTTGTCGAACATCACGGCGGAGTTCACTCCTCCAGTTTGGTTTTTACTGGTAAGCTGTTGTTTAACAGGGACCAACCGGTAAGCAAATCCTTCCAGTTGCAAATAACTATCCAGGCCAATGTAAGGCTCGCTGCCAGTTGTGCTGACATAATAAACCGGCCTTTCCCAATTGTTATGAGCCAGCAAATCAAGCATCATCAGGTAATTCTTGGTAATGACATTGCTGCTGATCCTCCATTCAAGGTTTGTCACCTGCCCGGCGAGTTTGCGCGGCACTGTTCCGTTGTTTACAACGGTAGCCGAATCAACCGTAATCCTGAATTTTTTAGTGGGGAAATAGTCGGCCATTCCCCTGCCAGTATTTATCTGCAGTCTCTTCTCATCTTTTTTGATGATATCGAAGAGGTCTTTCACCTCTACATAATCCGTAATATTTTCCTTCTCAACCAGGAAAGTTATATCGTGAGAACCGTTGCGGTAAAATTCCTGTGTCAGGGAAAACGGAACCGGCTTTGAATCGTAAGCCTGGCGCTTCATCTGGTCGATGTACCAGTCGGTATTGAGCAGGCTCAGGTTACAGACGCGCACATCAGTCCGTATGCCTTCCACTTCCTGAGCGTACCAGAGAGGAAAAGTGTCGTTGTCGGCGTTGGTAAAAAGAATTGCCCCCGGGGCGCAGGAATTCAGGTAATTTTTGGCCGTTTCCAGTGCGGTGTAACGTCCTGACCGGTCGTGGTCATCCCAACCCTGTGAAGCCATGATAATGGGTACCAGGAGAAAAACTGTTCCCGCGGAGATGATGGCTGAAAGGCTGTGGGCCAGCTTTTTTGAAAGCAATTCGAAAAGCCATATCACACTGAGGCCTATCCAGATAGCAAAAGCGTAAAAAGATGCTGTGTAAGCATAATCACGCTCACGCGGCTGTGGCGAATGCTGGTTGAGATAGATAGTGATGGCAAGGCCGGTCATAATGAATAGCAGCATGACAACTATGCCATCTTTGGAATTCTTTTTAAACTGATAATATAGTCCGAGTAAACCAAAGATAAGGGGAAAGAAGAAATATGTATTCCGGGCCTTGTTGGAAAGGCTTCCCGGGATATTTTCCTGTGGCCCTAACCGGCCATTATCCATGAAATTGATCCCGCTGAGCCAGTTTCCATTAAGAATATCCCCATAATTGCCCTGGTTGTCATTCTGTCTTCCTACAAAATTCCAGAACAAGTAGCGGAAATACATGTGGTTCAACTGGTAGCGGAAAAAATAACGCAGGTTTTCCTTGAAAGTCGGGATGTGTTTATTATCCGGGTCTTTTTCGATTCCTGCCCAGTTCTTGTAATCTTCAATGTAGCGGTCTTCCTGGTTGTTCCACATACGCGGGAAAATCGTCATATAATCCGGGTCATAAACCGGCACCGTACCCTTACGGGAATCCCCGATAACATATTTACCGGATTTGTCATCACGTTTGTAGACGGGTTTTCCATCTTTGCGGTCAATTACCGGTGCATTGTAATACTGGCCATAGGTCAGAGGGAAACTTCCATATTGTTCCCTGTTCAGATACGACAAAAGGCTGATCGCATTTTCAGGGTCATTTTCATCGATCGGGGGGTTGGCATTGGAGCGGATGATCAGCAGGAAAAAAGAGGAATACCCGATAAGGATAAAGACAAAACTTATCAAAACGCTGTTCAGTAGGACTTTCCTGTTCCGCCAGAGATAAAATACACCGACGATGGCGGCAGCGGCCAGCAACCGGCCGAAGAAATCACCCGCCGAACTGCTTTCAAGCATGAAAAGCAGCACCAGGATAGCTGACAAGCCGAGGATAATCTTTGGGAACAGCTTATTTTCCGAATTGGTATAAAGGAGTCCAAGGACCAGCAGGGAGCCAAGCAGCAGCATGAAGAAATAGGTCCCGGAATTAAAAGGCATTCCAAGGTTGTTGACGAAGAATAGTTCTGTATTGGCAAACAGGGATGCGATTTCGGGAACAACCCCGTAGAGAATGATACCTACCAGGATAAATGATACGCCCAGTGCGACCAGAATACCTTTCCAGTTTGGATCTTTATAATTTTTAAAGAAGAAGACGAAGACAATTGCGGGAATAGCCAGCAGGTTCAGCAGGTGGACACCGATAGACACACCGATCAGATAAGCGATGAGGATCAGCCAACGGAACGCATGCGGTTGTCCGGCCACGGTTTCCCATTTGAGGATAGCCCAGAAGGTCATTGCAGTAAATAATGAAGACATGGCGTAAACTTCTCCTTCCACGGCCGAGAACCAGAAAGAGTCGCTGAAAGTGTAAGCAAGGGCTCCGACTACACCGCTTCCGAAAATGGCGATCATCCGTGCCAGATTCATTCCACCTGAACTACTGAATAGTTTCTTCGCCAGCATGGTGATCGTCCAGAACAAAAATGCGATAGTGAGCCCGCTTGATAAAGCTGACATAGCATTGACCATCCTGGCTACCAGGGCTGTATCACTGAAAGCAAAAAGAGAAAAAAACCGGCCCAGGAGCTGGAAAATCGGTGCGCCCGGGGGATGGCCGACCTGAAGTTTATAAGCGGTCGCAATATATTCACCGCAATCCCAGAACGAGGTTGTAGCTTCTGAAGTCAGGATATAAACGAGTGAGGCCACACCAAACAGGGCAAAGCCGATAAACCTGTTTAGCTTCTTATAGATAGGATCCATAAATAAAAACCACTGGTTAATTTATAAATATTCCGCTAAAGTATAAAATAAAGACTTTCTACTTATCGTTCAATTAGATCTTCCTTAAGGTTAAGGAATTCTTACTATTTTTGGACAAGATTTATAAAAGATGAACAGACTGGTATTATTGCGGCACGGAGAAAGCACGTGGAACAAAGAAAACCGCTTCACGGGGTGGGTTGATGTAGGTCTTTCCGAACAGGGCATCACGGAAGCAAAAGAGGCTGGCCGGGCGATGAAAGCCAAAGGATTCCGGTTCAGGGTGGCTTACACTTCCTACTTAAACCGGGCTATTAAAACCTTATGGTTGGCGCTGGAAGAGATGGACCTGATGTGGATCCCGGAGATCAAGAGCTGGCGGCTGAATGAGAAACATTATGGTATGTTGCAGGGGTTGAATAAGATCGATATGGCAGAAAAATACGGCAGTGAGCAGGTCCAGCTCTGGCGCCGCAGTTTTGATGTACTTCCCCCTCCTATTCCCGAAGATGATGAAAAGAACGCTAAATATGATCCGCGTTATGCCGGATTAAAGGATACAGAGATCCCGAGGACAGAATCGCTTAAGGAAGTCATTGACCGTATTGTTCCCCTTTGGGAAAATGAGATCTCTAAAGCTATCCTTTCTGAAAAAGAGGTCCTGATCGCCGCACACGGCAATAGCCTGCGGGCCATTGTCAAGTTTTTGAAAAACATGAGCAATGAAGAAATCCTTGAATTCAACATTCCTACAGGTATTCCTTACGTTTTTGAGTTTGACGACCGGTTAAATTTATTGAAAGACTATTTTGTCGGTGATCCGGAGGTCATCAGGCAGATGATGGAAAAAGTGGCTAACCAGACTAAGAAGAAATAGACTTACATGACTAAACAATGGGTTATCCCGGACATACACGGTTTTTCCATGACTTTACAGGCTTTAATTGAAGATCAGATAAAGCCCTCCCGCAGTGACAACCTCTATTTTCTGGGTGACTATATCGATCGTGGCCCCGATGCCAGAGGCGTCATTGATTATATTATCAGCCTTAAAGAAGACGAATATAATATCCGGACGCTGCGAGGCAATCATGAAGATTACCTCCTCCGGACTTTCGATAATGAAACCATCCAGAAGAATATCATTGGTATTACCTATCGCAACAAGCTAAAAAAAGAGTGGTTCAAATTCGGCGGCCGGGAAACCCTTCGCAGTTTTCAGGTTTCCGACGTTCACGAAATCCCTGAAAAATATATCGCCTGGATGAGGGAGTTGGAGTACTTTATTGCATTACAAGGCTTTATCCTGGTGCATGCAGGCATGAATTTCAGTATCGAAGATCCCTTCGATGACAAGCATTCGATGCTTTGGATCAAAGAATACAAAGTTGACCGTGTGAAGGCAGGTTTCAGGAAGCTGATCCACGGTCATGTGCCGGTAAGCCTGGAATTCATTGATTTATTGCGTACCAGCAATAGTTTCGACTTCATCGACCTCGATAATGGCATTTACATGCCGGAAAAAGAAGGTTTCGGCAATCTCGTGGCATTGGAGCTGACTTCAATGGAATTGAAGGTGCAGAATAATGTCGATATTCCCTGATTATTCCATCCGCATCAATTTCCCGGTAATAATTTCATTTCCGGCCTGGAGGCGATAGAAATACATGCCTTCGGCAACGCGGTTCCCGGCGCTGCTGGAACCATCCCAGCGAACTTCGTGGATGCCGGCGCCGACCCTGGCCTCAAGTAACCGGTTGATAAGCTGGCCATTGATATTGTAAACCTCAAGGGAAACCCTGCTTTCTTTCTCTGTTTCAAACCTGATCACAGTTTCTTCCCTGAACGGGTTTGGATAGCTTCCAGCCCTGACTGAAGCGTCCGGCTGATTATCTTTCACATCGGTCCAGACGCCCTGGATGTTAAAGAACTCGAGGATCTGGATCATCAGGTCGTCTTTGTTTTTATCACCATCCTGCAATCCGCCGAATTCAAAGGAAAACCCCACAGTGCGGTATGTCCCGGCATCGTAGGAAACACCTGCACCATATTGAGGGTCGCTGTTCATGAACATCATCTGTGCCGGTGGAATGGCGCCAAGATGGTCGATATAGTTGTTATCGCCATTAAATAAGTAGGACATTCCTTCTGCGATAGTGCCTGCCTGTCCGTCTAACTGCGCCAGGTCTCCGTTTCCATCTTCAAGGCCAGCAATATTGAACATCGGGTGAACCGCTGTCGGGGCGTCGTAGAACCAGGTATCTGCACCTTCCATGAACAGGTTGCCGCCCTGTTCCAGGTAATCAGCCAGTATCTGTCCTTCATCCGCGGTTAAAACATAGTTATTATCATAAGTTCCGAGGCAAACAAATATTGAAGCATAAAGGTTCCGGTCCGGTGGGAAAGCCTCCATCTTGTCGTAACCGACCTCCAGGTTATTCAGGCACTGTTCGATGATAGCCGGAGAGTTGTGGTTGACATCCCAGTCCAGCAGTAGTACCGGTATCTGGCCTATATATTCAACAAATTCATCATAGCCGGTAATATTAAGGTCTGCTGAAATGTCGAAGCTGAACAACGGGGCTTCGCCGGCAGGTGCAGCCTGATCTACCGTAACTTCGAACGATTGCCCTGCAGATGTGCCTGCAATTATATCACCATATGCAAGAGGTGAATTGTTTACTGTGACATATTGACTTCCGGTTGAAAGGCTGCCCATAACGTTATAGGCATCTGCAGAACCAGCGTTAAGTGCGGAAATCAGGATAGTTGCTGTTTCGCCCGGGTCGAGCCTTCCGTTATTGTTTCCGCCGGAATCATCGACCAGGTATTCAGCCATCTCTAAAATCGGTGCGTGGCCTGGGATCGCGAAACTGCCGCTCCAGGTTTCTCTTCCTGATGTTCCTGTAGCATCCAGCCCGAACATAACTATGTGGAGATCGGGAATATTTTCGAGGGCATTAATCTCGAAGCCATTAGTTATCGTTACTGTTTCACCTGCCGGAATGGTGCCATAAGACGCGGAAGCGCCCGTGATACCAATGTATTCATCTCCGCTTGAAATTTCTGCGATGACGTTTGAAGCGTCTGCAGTTCCCACGTTTGTGAGTCCGATGGTCAGGAACGCTGATTCGCCATAATCGAGCAAACCGTCGCCGTTTCCTGCGGCATCATTGATTTCAATGGAAGAAACGGTGATATATGCCCCGTCAGGCGGAATAACACTTACATCTTCATAAATTGTTTCGGTGTTAAAACCAGTGACTACGAGTTTTGCGTTACCCGGGTTCAAAGTATGGTCGATGGTCACACTTCCGGTAACATCAGTAATTCCGGTAAAAAACAATCCGTCCTGGCTCAGGGTAACCATGGCGTTCTCCACCGGGCTACCCGTTGAGGTAACAGTAGTGATGAACGGAATGCCAACCATGATCATGTAATTTGAGAGGGTAAGGTCCACCGGAGTTGCTGTACGGGCCTGTATAGAAGGATCGCCAAAGAAGTTCCATGTTGTGGCAGTCTCCCAATCAGCACTGCCGCCCGATTCCACGCACATCAGCGTGAGGCCGTTGAAGATCATTGATCCAAGAGTGGTCCGTTGTTCGGTAGTATTGATACCATCCTGTCCCGGGTGGGCCGAATAATCATAACCGCCGATCAATACATCCATAAAATAATCCTGTCCGCGCATAGGTTCCGACCAGGGTTGGCTGATGGATGCCCCCATGAACATGATGGCGCCGCCGTTTTCTTTACGCAGCCAGGCTTCAGCAAAGCAGGTGCCCAGGTCAAAATCGCCATTGTTGCAGGCAACTGAAATGATAAAAGGCAGCTTGTTTTCATTGGTCAGTGCAGCTACATTGGTGGAACTGAATCCGGTTGTTCCCCAGCCATCAGGCCAGCCATGTCCTGTATAATTGATCACAGAGGTGCCGGTATTGACGGCATTGCTTACCATGGCTATAGTTGCACCCGGGTCATATATCGTTGTAAAAGTGTCGTAAGTAAAAGGTTCAAGTTTATCATTGAAAATAACTGACTCATGCGCGGCGTCTGCTTCTCCGTCATCGCCGATGCCGGCTCCTTCGGCAGAAGCCATACCGGTTGCACTTGCGTACCAGGTGCCTCCCATTTCCGGTAATTTCTCATAGTTGATCACTTTATTGACCTGCACGGTCACATCAGCAGGAGAATTAGCCGAAAAACGCCCGACGGCGATATCAGCAAAATCATCGGTCCCGACAACCGTTCCGACCTGCGGATCCATAGGCCGGCCATAACTGTTGGTCTCGCATTGGATATCTGTCCAATCGCCAACAAGGAGGACATACAGAATATTGTTATTGTTGTCATAGGCAGCCTGTACATTCGCATTGACTGTCGTCCCTGAAGGGACCACCTCTTCAGATAAGTTGTATCCTTTTTCCCTTTTCCACTGCACATAAGGTTGGATAGCCGCTTCGTCCCTTGAAGTTACGATCACATGAATATCGCCAAATTCACCGATCGTCAGGTTATCACGGTTTAAAGAAGCATAATTGATGAAAACCGACTTATAAATTCCATTCATTTCGCGTACGATCACCGTTGGCACCTTGGGCAGCGGATTTAGGGAAATGGAATTATTCTCCACTAGTCTGACCGTTATCGATTTATAAATCCTTAGCACCTGCCGTGCGGCATTATACTGGAAAGGATAGACATAAACGCTCGTTCCGCGGATATCCCTCAGGATAAAAGGCTCCGTATTTTCAGCCAGGTTTGCCGGGTACCACGAATCGGTAATCGAACGCGGTCCAATAATGTAAGGCACCGTTGAGGGATCCTGGTCGCGGTAAATTACACCACGGGAAGGAACCAACGGGTAACTGAGGCTGATATCTTCATAACTGCCGGGAATGATCTCTAAAGTGACGTTTTTCACTGGATCAATCATCACCGTTGCATTAAGATAAGGCAACTCGGCAAAACCTTTTTTCTGTGTCACAATTTTTCCTTCAAAATCGATCCGGGAATAAGTCACTCCACTGAGCGTAACATCGGTAACACTATAACTATCCGTTGTGAACTCAAGCTGATGGGTACCGCCTTGTGGCTGCGTGTATCTTACCTGAAAACCGTCGGATGCGTATAACATCACAACGGTGAGGGAAAGGATCACTGAAAATATGACTCTTTTCATATTGATTATTTTATATTTGAATCGAAAGTAAGCAAATTATTTATTGATGATTAATTTTTTTGTCAGCTGCTGACCACCGTTTGTTATGACACAGAAGTACATTCCTGAACGAAGGTCATTGGTTTCCAGCTTTATCCGGTTGGATCCTGCTTCGAGCATCCTGTCTTTAATGACTTCCCCGGTCTTATTTCCCGTAAGGTCATAAATAGTAACCGAGACTGGGGAAGCAGATGGAAGCTGGATAAAGAGATCGGTCTGTTCCCTTGCCGGGTTTGGCAGGATGAAGGAGTCAAACTGATTTTTAATTGAAAGGTCTCCAACCGAGACATAAGGGGCAAGAGCCGGGAAGATGATGTAATCGATCCAGGCGGCATCTGCACCGGCGGAAACGGAGTAATCCTTGGTATAAACCCATTTGAAGGAATGTTGACCCGCTGTAACCGGGTACGCCATTCTTTGCCAACCCATTTCGCCGTCCCAGCGCTCTATTTCAACATTATCGATAAAAAATCCGAGCCAGTCGTAGTCATTGCTGCCGGGATCATCTTCGCAGGAAACTTTTCTGAAAAAGGAAATACTGTCATCAATCGCCACATCCATATCGATAAAAATGGCTGAATTCTGGTCATCAGTGATAACCCCTGACCTGGCTGAGTATATTCCTTCATAAACTCCTTCGCCGGTAATCTGCCAGGGTTGCATTCCACCCATCACCCATGTAAAAGTTTCGAAATTGGCTGTCTCAAAATCCTCCATTATCAGGCCAACCGGTGTGTTGAACAGTTGAACCGCCGAATAGGGGCCAGATGAAAGATTAAAGGTCAGATCGATGAGGGTTCCGGCTGCAATTTCTTCTGCAAGGGTAGCCGTGAAGACGGCTTGTTTCATCCCGCCCCAGGCAAGGGTGTCGAAGGTATATGTTGTGTTATATAGAGTGATATAAGGACTATAGGACTGTAAGACTGTAAGAATGTTAAGAGCATCGCAATGGCCGCTGTTTTGGCAATTCAATAAGAAGTCGACCGTTTCTCCGGCATCAAGTCTGAAATTGCCGTTTCCACTTTGCGTATCATCAATAGTCAGGCTGCCTATTTCCATGATGGGAGCGTACAAAGTAACTGAAAAAGAGGAATTCCATATCTCCCGCGTTTCATCCTGAATGTTGAGGTTAAATGGCACAATGTGCATATCGGGGACATAACCGGCCACCGTGAACCGGAAAGCATCCGGCTGCATCACAGAATCCTGGGATAAGATAGTCCCATAATCCTGGTAATTATCAGTAATACTTATATATTCATCATCTGTAGAAAGGGTTGCATTGGAATTCACCGCATCGCCGTTACCCCAGTTCTTGAGTTCGACATTGAGCAGGATATCTTCACCAAATTCGACAATTTCGTTAAAATTTCCATTGATATCATTGATGATAAATTGATTGAGCATCACATAAGGTCCCTCAGGATTAGCAATCAGGACGGTACCGGTAAATGGTTGAAAATTCTGAGCTGTAACAACAACATCGGCATTTCCCGGTGAAGGGGTGCCAGTCAGGTAGACCAGTGCTACGCCATTGGAATCAGCCAGGGCTGCACCCAGGCCAATGCCATCCATGGAAACTGCGACGTAGGCATAAGGGGGGGCATAAACCGTAAAAGTGGGACTTCCTAACGGAATTAGCGGATCGAAGGTAACAGACATGGCAGGAGGTTCAGAGAAGTAAACCATAAGGGAAGGATCACCCATCAGGTTATAGGCTTCCCAGTAATATTCGGCTGAACCGGGTGAGCCTTCCGTGACAGCAAGGTTACCGGCAAAGATCATCTGGTCCATCGAGGTATACCATTCGCCAAAAGGTTCGCCATGCGTATGAAATGCACGGTCGTAATTCCCGAAGGTAGTTTCCTCATAAGAAGGTGGATCACCGGCTATTGCGCCAACACCGACGCCAAAGTAATAATCTTCATCCCAGAAAGTGCTGTTGGACGCACCTATATAACCGACAGCCCCTTTATTAGCGGCACGCACTATCGCCTCCCCGAAACATTCACTCACCTGGTATTCGCTGGTGGAACAGCAATTGCCAACCAGTAAGCCATATTTGCCATCATTTTGCAATGCGGGGATATGGCTAACTGAGAAACTCGGGTCGGCCCAGCCATCCGGGGAACCATGAGCGGTATAATTCGCATAGGTAACGCCGTCGGAAATATTCTGGCGGATAAGTGCGGCATTGCTCCCGGATTCCGGGTATAAATATGTATAAGAAAATATCCCATTAGAAGCATTGAAATAATTTTCCGTGCCGTAATTGATCTGTCCGTTGCCGTGAACAGGTCCGAAAGTACCATCCATACCGGCTATCATCACGACCGTGTCGAGGTAAGTAGTTGTTGGCATCGTATATTGCTCATACATTAGGGTCTTATCGATCTGTGGCTGCAATTGTGCCGTATTCTGGGCGGAAAATCTTCCGTAAAAAATCTCCGGGAAATAGTCACCGGTATATTCGCAATAATAGAGATCAGTCACATGGCCTGCAGCTTGTCCCGCCCACGTAGGCACCTGGGCGATATCACCCACGAAAAGGACGAAGGTTGGCGCCGGGTCCTCAGGGGTGGCATTATCATAGAGATTTTGCAGGTAAGCTTTGATCTGGAATGTGGTGGTCCCGACATTCGGATCATCAGTATAAGCTTCGATAACGGTGAATCCTTTTTTTATCTTCCATTCGATGAGCGGCTGTAATTGGGCTTCAAACATCCGGTCGGCCACGATCACAAATTTAACCGGGTAACGGCTAAAGTTTTCCCTGCCGCTATTTTCCGGTTCCCTGTAATTGAGTAAAGAATTGAAAACCGGTGAAAAGTAATGATTGCTGTAAATTTGCTTGTTAAGCTCGGTTGAAGGCAGGTCAGCATTCCCGAAAGTGATTTCAATCTCAAGGTTTTCATAAACCCTGATCATTCCCGAAACGGGATTGTATTGAACAGGCATGATGTCAAGGCGACCGATATTCACGCCCCGCATGGTCCCCAACGATTCGACCGATGCAATTTCAACAGGTCTGAATGCATTAACCTTATAAGCGCTTTTCTCATATATGAATTCCACAGGTTCTCCGGTTTTGGCAACCGGCGGCTGGTTCGGCAGAAGCAGGTAATCGATCCCCAGATCTTTTAATTTGTATTCTTTCACATCAAAATTAAGAATCCGGACCTGGACCTCTGCATTGACCGGAATCTCGATCAATTCACTTTTTACGGGCAATTCAGGGTATCCGAAGACGCCACTCCTCGCATATGAAGGCACTATGATGCGCGTAAAAATGCCTTTTGACGTTTTAACATCAAGGGTTTTGAATTCCGAGAAGGAGAACGAAACAGTGAATCCCTGGCCGGTGTTTTTCGTAATCCTGATGTCATTTGAGTCGTTGTTGAGTTTAACCGGGTTCGCTGCCAGTATAAATGAAATCATGGCAAATGCAAACAAAAATCCGGTGCTTAGTCTTCCAAAACGAGTAAAAAGTCCCATAATAAAGTGATTGAGTGAGAATTAAGGTTAAGGTCCAGTGATAATTACAATCAACAAAGGTATAGGTTTTTATTTATCTTGTCAGAAAGAAATTCATCCGTTGTGCCAGGTATTTCCTGGAGATCTGCCTGACGGGATACCAGGTAGTGGCTGCGCCGATCATAACCACGGTTATCATCACATAAATAAAATCAAACAGTTGAACTTTTACCGGGTAGGCATCCACGATATAGGTACCTTCGCCGCCACCCAGCCTGAGGAGGCCGGATTCCTGCTGCAGCAGGGCAAGCAATCCGCCCAGGAAAAGCCCCAGCAATCCGCCTGCAAGGGAGATCATCATTCCCTCCGTAAAAAATATCTTCCGGATCTGTGATTTACTTGCTCCCAAACTCCATAGTACAGCTATATCCTTTTTCTTATCAACGATCAGCATCGATAATGAGCCGATCATATTGAAAGCGGCGATGACCAAAATCAGGGTGAGGATAAAGAAGACCGCCCATTTTTCAGATTTCATGACGCGGTAAAGCGTTGCTTGCTGCTGGTAGCGGTCTTTGATGTCAAAACCGCTACCCATAACTGCCCTGATTTCTTTGACAGCTATTGACTGATTTGCATCGGGCTTCAGCCCGACTTCCAAAGAGGTCACCTCATTCTCATATTCAAGCAATTCCCTTGCCAGGCTGATAGGCACAATAACATAAGAAAGATCAAATTCCTGCTGTATGGTGAAAACGCCGGCTACATGGACCGGTTGGCTGTTGAACGTTTGCTCGGGAGTCCCGGTCAGGGCTTTCCGTGTCCTTTTAGGAAGATAAAGCGACATCGGAACAGCAAATTCTTCCGGGTAAATGCCGAGATAATAAGCCACACCCGCGCCGATCACGGCTGCCGGCTTATTACTGCTTCCCAGGGTGTAACTGCCATTCAGCATAAAATCATCCAAAGGGGTCATTTTTGTAAAATCATCCTCCACCCCTTTCATCATCACAATACTTTGCTTATCGCCAAACCGGGCCAGGGCATTTTCTTCCACTGTTTCAATAACGAAGGCAATTCCGGGGATATGCTTGATTTTCCTGCTTTGTTCCTCGGTAAGGGTGAAGGTTTTCCCTTCATTAACCGTGACTTTAAGATCAGGATTAAACGAATTAAACAAGCCCAGGACAAGGCCTTCAAACCCATTGAACACAGAAAGGACGATGATCAGCGCCCCAGTGCCAACCATCACGCCGATGACAGAAATAATCGAAATGATGTTGATGATGTTATGCGACTTTTTCGCGATCAGGTAACGTTTGGCAATGTAGAAAGGGAAGAGCATGGGGCAAAGATAATAAAAGATTGGGCGATCGGGCGTTGAACGGATACAGCTGAAATCCGCGTTCTATTAATTAAAACTTTGAACTTTGAACTATTTATCGTGTTTGTATGTTATTACAGTATTATTAACCATAACAAAAATTATAAATGAAGAATATTGATAAAACCAAGCCCGTGATGATTACCGGAGCAACAGGATATGTTGCCGGTTGGATTGTAAAAAAACTTTTGGAGGAAGGCTTTACGGTGCATGCGACCGTTCGGGATCCGGAAAACAAGGAGTCCGTAAAATTCCTGGATGCCCTTGCCGCGAAAGCTCCCGGTAAAATCGTCTATTTTAAAGCCGACTTACTTAAAGAAGGCTCTTATGATGAGGCAATGAAAGGTTGCGAACTCGTATATCACACCGCTTCACCTTTTACAAGCAAGTTTACTGATCCTCAAAAAGACCTTGTGGACCCTGCTCTGAAAGGGACAAAAAATGTACTGGAATCGGTAAAAAGGACAGAATCGGTAAAGCGTGTTGTACTGACAAGCAGTTGTGCCGCTATTATTGGCGATGCAAAAGACTGCCTGAGCTGCCCGAATGGAATCGGGACCGAAGAGCAGTGGAATATTACTTCAACCTTAAATCATCAGGCTTATTCGTATTCAAAGACTGTTGCAGAAAAAGCCGCGTGGGAAATCAATAAAGCACAAAACCGCTGGGATTTGGTTGTCATCAATCCGTCGTTGGTCATTGGTCCTGGAATAAACCCAAACGCAACCTCTGAAAGTTTTAACCTGATCCGTCAGTTGGGCGACGGGAGGATGAAAGCGGGTGCTCCTCTTTTTTATTTAGGTGTTGTAGATGTCAGAGACTTAGCCGAAGCGCATTTCAAAGCCGGTTTTACACCGGAAGCACAAGGAAGGCATATTATTTCGGCAGAAAATACCAGCATTTTAGCTGTATCTTCTATCTTACAAAAGAAATTTGGCAATATATATCCTTTTCCTAAAAAGACCCTGCCCAAATTCCTTGTTTGGCTGATGGCACCAACTGCCGGATTTACGCGTAAAATGATCAGCAGAAATGTGGACTACCAATGGAAGGTCGACAATTCAAAAGGTGTTAAAGAACTTGGCATGAAATACCGGCCAATTGAGGGTTCAATTGTCGATTTCTTTCAGCAAATGATTGATAACAAGGTATTCAAATAGAATAAGAGACTTTAAGAAATGCGAGCACTTCTCCCATCAGAGCGCGCATATTTTATCCTTTAGATAGTTAATCAATCCTTAAAATTCTGGTAGAATATTTTTGCGTACCAGTTGTCAGACTGATCAGATAAAGGCCCGGCGGGAGGCGGTTTCCTGAGTTATCCCTGCCATCCCAATTGATTATTTGTTGTCCTGAACATTGTTTACCGTTGAAAAGATTTCGGATATTCCGGCCATAAATGTCGTTGACATTGATCTGAATATAATCACCGGCTGAAATGGTATAAGTAATATTAACTTTATCAATGAATGGATTAGGATAAGTCATGATAAAATTTTCTTTTTCAGCATTTTCATCAATTCCACCCACACACATTACCGTCTTTGAACTGAGAATCTGCCAGTGTTCATTCCGTAACTCTTCCCAGATTAAATAGACATAAAAACAATCCACATTCCATGAAGAAATTTCGCCAAGATAAAATTCAGGATTCCGGTTTTCAGTATTTGATTGGGAAAAATTAAAAAATTCAGGGTCCCCCCAGTTATAGCCTTGGTTCATGAAGATTTCATTATTTAAGTTCTCCTGGTATGGAAATGCCATGTAATATTCATTAAACTGCAGCGCCTCAGGCTCAACCCCGATCACAAGGGTGCAAATCGCCGGGTCAAGCGGGGTATCCTGCTCCGGTCCTATTGCATAGCCATAATATGGGGGCCAGGAGGAAGCAATATAATTCCTGTAAACGGCATTTGAATCAGCAGACCAGGCAATGTACGATGGATAAACATTATCTTCAGCCAGGTTAAAGCAATTTCCTCCATTAAAAAAAAGAACAGGCTCACCCCAATTTCCCGATGGGTATTCAGTGGGTATGTAATATATAAAGGAGCCGGTTTCATCTTCACGAATGTAATAGATCATTTCATCATTGACAATGACAGGACTGGAACAATTACCGCTATCTAAAACCTCGGGTTCGGAAAAGGAAAATACTTCACCGTTTTTCTCCAGGTTGCAGGTCACAAGGTCGCCATTGCTCGTCCAGGTTAAAATACTTACAATAAACCTGTCGTTGAATGATCTATCCCAATAGCTGTCATTTCCAGCTTCGAACTCATTTTCGTCAAATTCACTTGTTACAAAAGGAAATGGCCCGGTAAACTGCCCGTCTACACCGTATTTCATATAGTAGATATCCTGGTTTCCATTCTGGTCACTTTGATAAAAGACATAAAATAGGAAATCAAAGCTGTCATATATTTTCAAAATTTTTGGATGCGTAAAATGAACGCCGGGATCATAAACAACGATTTGCGGCTCGTCGGTGCTGATCAAATTCCTGAAATATATGGCTGTTGAGATCGGATCCGTGGATTTTTCCCACACCATCGTCACCATCTCTCCCTGACTATCGGAATACAAATGGAGCAAGTAAGGATTAATATTGTCAGAAACCGAATCCGTCAGCGGAGTTTTAGCTTCCCATTCCCAGAAGGGCTGGCTGTTTGATTCGGGAATGTTTAGAAAGAAGATGAAGAATATTCCTAATTGAAAAATGAAAAAAGGTTGTCTTGTTTTCATGGCAAGGAATTAGTCACTAAATTTATGAATTATTCATGATTAACTTTGAATTTAAATTATATACGCACTATTAAAATCCATTTGTTGCCACAAAAACACTAAAACACAAAATCACACTAAAGCAATTAAGCAAGTAATCAAATTTTTGTGTTATTTGGTGAATTCGTGTTTTGGTGGCATGTATAATATAATTTTAAGAAGTAGATTCAAATCTTAATTTTTAAAAAGAAATGAGAATAAGACAGTGGAATGAATGCCTGCACGGGGTCGGCAGGGCCGGCCGGGCTACGGTTTACCTGAAAGCCGCCGCCATGGCAGCCCTGGCCGGCGTTAACCTGAACTGTGGCTATATTTACAAGCATATCCCGGATGCCATAGCAAAAGGGCTTATCATGGAAGCTACGGTCGACAGCATCCTGCGACCCTTGCTGAGAACCCGTTTTAGGCTTGGGCTCTTCGATCCGCCGGAAATGGTCCCCTGGTCAACCTTATGCCCTGAAGTTGTCAACAGTCTTGAACACCGGGCGCTTGCTTACGAAGCGGCCGTCAAATCCATCGTCCTTCTTCAAAATAAAAACCAGGTCCTGCCGCTAGACCGGGACTCCATCCGGAATATTTTCGTTACCGGCCCTACCTCGGCTGATGTCATGGCATTGGTCGGCAATTATAACGGCTGGTCAGGCGATATGGTCACTTTTCTCGAAGGTATCATTAGTGCTGTCGATGTTGGCACCGTGGTGGATTACTCCCAGGGTTGTTTTATGAATACCCCGGGAGATTACACCGGCTTCTGGGAGGCGAAAATGGCGGATGTGATCGTCATGTGCCTGGGAAATTCCAAAATGATGGAAGGTGAAGAAGGAGAAGCTATGTTGAATCCTGAGGGTGGTGACCGGTCTGATATTCGTCTGCCG
The DNA here is from genome assembly GCA_023229505.1 of Bacteroidales bacterium. Lineage (NCBI taxonomy): Bacteria > Pseudomonadati > Bacteroidota > Bacteroidia > Bacteroidales > Bacteroidales bacterium. The sequence goes on from JALNZD010000011.1 coordinate 80,262, forward strand.
GAAAGCCAGCGGGAGTTCACCGAAGGTGAGAAGATCCATGCAGAACTGACGATCATCAATACCGGCGACCGGGCGGGTGAAGAAGTGGTGCTGGTTTATGCATCCAAAGCCGGGAAATCACTTGGCAAGCCTGGTTTTTACATGCGTGGCCCGGAGAAAACCCTGGTGGGATTTAGCCGGGTCTTCCTTGAAGCCGGTGAAAGTAAAACCATTCCAATCGAAGCCGATCTTTTGGATATGCACCAGTGGGATGCGGCAAATCAAAAGTATTTTGTGGAGAAAGGGAATTATGTTCTTCAAGTGGATCCGTGTGGCAGTGGCGGGTTTTCGATGCAGGTGGAGATAGAATAATCTCAGAAAAATTAAAAAGAAATTTACTAAGTTTATACCTTGAAAAACTACAATTATAAATAACTGTTAATTAATGTTTTAATAAAATATAACTCAGGATTAATCTGGAAAAAAGTATTAACAATTAAAACCTACGGTCATGACAAAAGGAAAAGATGTTAAAAAAGCAGTGAAAAAAGCGCCGACCAAGACGCTGAAAGAAAAGAGGCTGGAAAAGAAAGAAAAGAAGGAAAAAAAGTAATTAATTTTCTTTCCGGTCACTCTTCTAGACAAATCCCGGAGCTTTATCAGCTTGTCATTTTACCGCTGAGTCGCTAAGACGCAAACATACCGTATGTATATTTCTTTGCGTCTTTGCGACTTTGAAGTAAACGGCAGATCATACATGTGCTCGCCGGTATCGTGTCGGACGAAAACTACTGACCATTCACGTTTCTCGACTCACGATTTAAAGTTATTGTATCTTTGCCTTCCCAATCGACGCCTCTTTAGCTCAGCTGGTAGAGCAGCTCACTCGTAATGAGCAGGTCGAGGGTTCGAGTCCCTTGAGAGGCTCCAGTTATGAAAAACATCCTTTTCCATTCGGGAAAACATAAACCACTCTCTAGTTTTGCCCTTCTGATCCTTCGGGCTTCATTCGGGTCAATGATGATTACGCACGGGTGGCCTAAACTGGTGAATTTTGCTGAAAAAGCTGCTTCATTCCCGGACCCCTTAAGTATTGGCAGCAGATACTCTTTAAGCCTGACGGTTTTTGCGGAGTTTTTTTGCGCGATTCTGGTGGTGCTTGGACTGGGAACCCGTTTCGCTGCATTCCCCCTTATGTTTACTATGGCCATCGCATCTTTCATAATTCATGTGGGAGATCCTTTTGGAGATAAAGAGTTGTCGCTGATGTACCTGGTCGCTTTCACTACTGTTCTTATCCTCGGAGCAGGAAATTATTCACTGGATAAAGCCATCTCAGGGAAATAAGAAAATTGTCATTAGGTAGTCATAAAGTAGTCATTTAAATTTACACTTGCTCTTACTTAAAAAGTCTTTCTTACCTATTACTTTTCAATAAACCTTAACACCAAAAATCTCTAATTATGGAAGCAAAAGCAACAAAAAAGTACTTAGCTGAATTCTTCGGCACTTTTGTGCTTGTATTCATTGGCTGCGGAAGTGCCGTCATTGCCGGGGACAAGATCGGTTTCCTGGGAATAGCCCTGGCATTTGGTCTTGCTATGCTCTCTATGGTTTACGCAATCGGTCCTGTTTCAGGGTGCCATATCAATCCGGCCATAACTATTTCCATGCTCTTTGCCGGCAAGATCAGCGCCAAGGATAGCATGGGATACATCCTGGCCCAGATCCTTGGAGCAATCCTGGGCGCCAGCATCCTTTTCCTTATCGCCGGCGGCCTGGAAGGATATGATATCGCTCAAAACGGCCTGGGCCAGAACGGTTATGCCGATCATTCCCCAAATGGTTATAATATGATGTCGGCGCTCATTGCTGAAATCGTGCTGACTTTCATCTTCCTGCTGGTGATCTTCGGATCTACCAGTGATGCAGCCCCAAAAGGATTTGCAGGTCTATCCATCGGCATCTCCCTGGCTTTCATCCACATGGTTGGCATTCCTATCACCGGCACATCGGTAAATCCGGCCAGGAGCATTGGACCGGCAGTATTGGCAGGTGGAGCAGCTTTATCACAGCTTTGGCTTTTCATCATTGCTCCGATCATCGGTGGTATCCTCGCTGCCATCGTCTGGAAATACCTTATTGCTCCGAAGAAAATAATGATTGCATAGGGCATAGAGCTTAGATATATAACCCTTCAGGGCAATTGGTGATGGCAGCAACAGGATTCTGCGGAAATGCAATCGATATCTCCACACTGACCAATGGCGTTTATTTTGTTAAGATCACATTGGAAAACCAGACAATAGTTAACAGGAAAATAACGGTAATGAGATAGCAGAAAACGGTTTGTTTACTGGAAGCCCTCTTTTAGCCGGTACTTCAGGTTTGAGAAGGCCAAATTATGATCAGGCTGGGCAGGTAAATCGGTGATCAGGAGTGATAAAGCAATTACTCCAAAAATCTTTAAATCGATCAGAATTTCAAACTAATTATTGCTTCAACAGTTGATCCCGGATGGAAGATAAGTGTATTTTTACAGCCTAATTATTACCAAGATGCATCTCGTTGAAGTAACTGACAGAAAAAACGCCCGACAATTTCTTGATGTGGCCAGGGTTTTATACAAAGATGATCCGGTGTGGGTTTGTCCGCTTGACCAGGATATTAATAAGATATTTGATCCCGGCAAGAACGCGTTCTTTAAGGAAGGGAATGCCATCCGGTGGATATTGAAAGATGACCGTGAAAAACTTATAGGAAGGATAGCAGCATTTTACAATAAAAAGAAAGCCTATCTATACAAGCAGCCAACAGGCGGTGCCGGCTTTTTCGAATGTATCAACGACCAAAAGGAAGCCAATTTATTGTTTGATGCTGCGAGGGATTGGCTGAATGAACAGGGAATGGAAGCGATGGATGCGCCGGTCAATTTTGGTGAGAATGACAACTTCTGGGGCTTGCTTGTTGAAGGTTTTACCCAGCCTGCCATTGGTATGCCTTATAATCATGGATATTACCAGCAACTTTTTGAAACCTATGGGTTTAAACCTTATTTCACCCAGATCACCAAGCACCTTGACCTGACTGTCCCTTTTCCGGAAAGATTCTGGAAGATCGCCGAATGGGTGAATAAAAGAGGTGGATATACTTTCAGGCATTTTACTTATAAAGAGGCAGATAAATTCATCCATGATATAAAAGAAGTCTACGACCAGGCCTGGGTAATGCATGAGCATTTCATCCCGCTTGACCTGGAAGTGGTAAAACGGGAATTGGAAAGTGCCAGGCCCATTCTTCAGGAAGATTTTATCTGGTTTGTTTATCATGAAGACAAACCGGTGGCATTTTATATCATGTTCCCCGACATCAACATGATCCTGCGGCATTTTAACGGGAAACTACACCTGTGGAATAAGCTGCGATTTCTCTATTACAAAAAAACCAATGAGATCACACGGATCCGCCAGACGATGATGGGAGTAATTCCCAAATTCCAGGGGCAAGGCCTTGAATCTGCCATATTCTGGCACCTCAGGGAACCGATATTGATAAAGCGGCCGCATATCAAAGAAATGGAATTGTCGTGGGTAGGTGATTTCAACCCGAAAATGATGGCGATCCAGGAAGCCGTCAATGCCAAACCGGGTAAGATTCACATCACATACCGCCGGTTATTCAAGGATGATTCCGATATGCAGCGTGCCTCTCAGATCCCGCTGAAACGCTGAAATCATGAAAAAAATCTACCTGATCCTTCTTCCAATTTTACTTATAACAGGTATTTTAACAAGTGTTGCCGGATGTAATAAAAATGAACCAACAGGGCCCGACAAACCTATTGACAGTGTCGGACACATCCGATGGGGCACCAAATTGTCGCCATTGGAAAAAGTCACCATCTCCTGGAGAAGTGCAGGCAGTGAAGACAAATTCAGGTGGGGATACACCTCTTCCTGCGAAAAGGGCGAGTTTGATGCAAAATTAAGGGGCGATCTTCTCCGCGGTTTAAATATCCAGGAACATACCTTTGACCTGCTGGAGCCTTCCTCGATGATATATTATTCTATCTACGATTCGAAAAATAAAACCTGGACAGACCAGGCGACTTTTCAAACAGCACCTGACCCCACATTAAATCATTTCAAATTCACTGCCGGAGGTGACAGCAGGACTAACCAGGAAGCCTGGCATTTGGTATCAGAAGCCATAGAACGCCTGGATTTTTCTATATTTCTGGGGGATCTTGTTAATAATGGCATGATGGGGCGTGATTGGGAAGATTGGTATGCTTACGGAGAGAAATTCATTTCAAAGAACCTGGTATTTTATGTCAGGGGAAATCATGACATAGGAAATATCTTCAATAACAACCTGGTAAATCCGGGTAACGGAAAATATTATGCGTTCGAATTTGCTGATGCAATATTTATCGGCCTTGATGATCATGATAAAGCAACATATACTGACCAAACTGAATTTATCGATTCTGTATTCAGCAATAATACCGACAAAATCTGGCGATTCGTATTTTTTCACCGGCCATTTTACACTTCCGGCCGTCATGCCGGTGAAATGGATGATTTATTTGATTCATGGTGGAAATTGTTTGACGATTATGGAGTTGATATGATCTTCAATGGCCATGAACATTGCTACTCAAGGACAAAACCCATCAACAGAAATGTACCTGATATATCGGCAGTAGATGAATACGGAAGCGGTCCTGGTCAGGGAAGATGCCAGATCATAGCCGGTTCTTACGGAGCTCCCCGTTATCCGGTGCATGAAGGGTGGTTTGTTGAAAAGTCATTTGACAGATATCTTTACACAACCATCGAAATAAACGGCAATGAACTCATTTTCAAAGCCATTGATGCAGAAACAGGTGAAAAATTTGATGAGTTGATTCTTAATAAATAGCAACTGCAAACTTTCAGTCCCACAATGATCATTTAGGATAAAATCGAAATCAAACTTTCTATGATTGACAGGTTATTTTTATATCTTTGCAATCCCGAATTCCACACCCACACTTCACTTGCACACCCACACCCACACCCTTTTCCGGGATGTAGCGCAGCCCGGTTTAATCTAATCTAATCAATTATATTTCAATTTAATAGAAGAGTATTCTTAAAACAATAATTACTAAAATTAAAACATTTTGTAATCTTTATTAAATTTCATTTTACCCTCCTAAAATTTATATCCTCCTCCCGCTGGTTTATATTCACTCACATTTTAACAAACTTCTTTCTGGCGACAAACCTACCATGAGGGTCCTCTATTTTAACAAAATAAACTCCACTTGGAAATGAATGGCAATCAATTGCGTTCTTTGAATCTGGTTGTCTTGTTTGTTCAATTACGACCTGTCCCCTCACATCATAAATAGTGATATTCAGTTTAATGTCTATTGGTAAATGAATATCTATAAACAACTTTTCTTTGCAGGGATTCGGGGAAAGCTCAATTTTATCATCAACAGAAATTGAATTTATTGCGGTTGGATTGACTACTGTAATGTATCCCAGAAGTTTATCGGTATGGAAGGACCAATTTGTAACCGTTATTGCACAAAAGAATGAACCAAGCTGAGTAGGATATCCTTCAAGTATACCATTGACTTGGTCCAAATAAAAATCTTGGGGTATTTCCCAACCATACCAGCTTACATTATCAATTTCAGTTGTGTCTGTAATTTGAAACCGGAATTCATATGGATAATACAGGTAAGCCGTATCATAATATTCCTGGACTATATACGGATAAAATGCATCCTTTTGGCATGTCTGGTGAATTGGATTTGTATATATCAATGTATCGTTGTACTTATAGCACAGGAATTCCCTGAAACCGCCATCCAGCGTGACTCCCGGGTATAATATCCCGTTCATGCTCCCGATATCTTCTATCCATACATCCTCACCATATCTTGCAGCATAATTAACTGAAAACCTAAATCTCTTTTTAAACTGTTCATGAATTATCAAAGAATCGATAGCATTACAGACAAGAACTCGTTCATAATTATAGTAACAATTAACAATATTAACTGTATCACCCACTGAAACGCTATAATCATAAATCAAGCCTTCATTCCCTTCCGGGTCGCGAAAGTAAACTTCCTGGTTTATTGTATCTTCATACATCAAGCCGATAAATTCATTATCGGAATAAAGGGAGACTGTAGATTGGAAAACCTTTAAATACCTGCTGCCATTCACTATAGTATCTCCATTGAAGTGGATATAATAATTGTGCAGGCAACATACGACCTCCCACGCTCCGAGTCCGCCAGATACAAAGCTCCAGCTTTTAGAGGTATCTGCGATTGAATAATTGCTTTGGCCAAGGCCGGGCAGGCCTAGTTGCCGCACCACGACTGAACCTGGCGCTATCCGACTGCGTCGGATTCCCCTCACAAGTTCGGGGACCGCACCAGCTTAGGTCGCTTATGCGGCAACAGTGTTTAAATACCTAGCAAAGCTGGCTAGGAATTGTTTGAAAACAGTTGTGGTGGAGCGACCTGGGGACGCGGACTGAGCCACGATGTAAGTCGGGGCGAGGGAGCGTTCCAGTCGCGGAACCACAACGAAAAAGAGAAATATAAAGCCTGCAGGTATTGGTATATCTAATAAATAGAAGCCTATAGCCCACTATTTATTTGAACAATTGAATTTTGATTCAATAAAAAAATTTATCTTTGCACTCCCAAAACAAAACGGGATGTAGCGCAGCCCGGTTAGCGCGCCACGTTCGGGACGTGGAGGTCGTGAGTTCGAATCTCACCATCCCGACTTTTTTAAGTCAACAGTCAGCAGTTGGCAGTCAACAGTTGACTGCTTCTTTTATTTCTGCCGGAAGGATTTTCAACCCTTGGCTGAAGACCTGAAGTGAAGCCTGAATTAATATTATATCCTCTATTTTGAAGTTCTTTTAATGCAAATGCGTTTATATCAATCTTACCTTTTGCCACCTTCACTAAAATATCTGTACCAAAAATACATGGGCATGTTTCTTTTTTGTCTTCCTGTTGCGATTTTACTGAATCGCTAACTTCTTAGACTCAATACCTGACTTTGTCTGTATTTTAACAATGTAAATGCCTTTTGCCAAGGTACTCACATCCAACTCCGCCTGATCTTGAAGCTTGCAAATGCCCTTCATAACTTGTTGACCATTAACATTAAAAATGCGAATGATGGCTTCTCCCTGAAGCTTCTTGCTGCTGGCAAAAGTGATCCTGCTATTTGCCGGGTTGGGATACATCCTGAACCATGATCCCGGTAAACTGGATTCCTCATTAGAAACGAGTAATCCATTAATGGTCTTCAGGATCGTTCCAGATCCCCCCACGGCGTACCCGGTGTTGGCATCAGTAAAGTAAACTGATTCCAGCCAATCTTCTGTCGGGGCCGGAAAAGCGATCCAGTTGGCGCCTCCGTTGATGGTCAACAGTATAGTTCCACCTGCACCCACTACGTACCCTCTATAGGAATCAGGAAAGTGTACCGACATTAAATCCCGTGTTGTTCCACTCGACAAAGTTGTCCAGGATATGCCTCCATTACTGGTTTTTAAGATAGTTCCCTGAGTCCCCACCGCATACCCTGTATTGGCATCGGGAAAGGATATCGCCATTAAGATACTTGGTGCATCATATAATACCGTATCCCATGTCGTTCCAGCATCCGTGGTTTTCAGGACAAGCCCTTCAGTAAAAAATCCTCCTGAAGCATACCCTGTTAACGCATCTGTAAAGCAAATCGAATATAAATGACCTGTTGTTCCGCTTTCCAAGGCAGTCCAGGATGCGCCCCCATCGGTGGTTTTCATGAGGGTTCCCTCATGACCGGATACATACCCTGTATTTTCATCAGTGAAGAAAACTGATTCAAAATAGTCCGTAGTCCCACTCATTAAAGTAAGCCAATTGATACCTCCGTCAGTGGTTTTCAGGATCGTTCCGAACCCACCCGCTATATACCCTGTATTGGCATCGATAAAATATACAGATTGAATCCTGTTGGTAGTTCCATCCGACAGAACGGCCCAATCAGTGCCTCCATTCGAGGTTTTCAGTATAGATCCATAAAATCCTACTGCATAGCCTGTGTTGGCATCGGGAAAGTGAACCGAAGTCAGGTCATCATTTGTTCCGCTTAAATGATCATTCCAGGTTATACCTCCATTGCCGGTTTTCAGGATTGATCCCCTAAAACCCACCGCATAACCGGTATTTTCATCGGTAAAGGTGATGGAGGATAACGAATTTGAGGTGATAGTCAAACCTGACCAGGTGGTTCCTCCATTAACGGTTTTTAAGATGATCCCACCATCACCCACCACATATCCAGTGTTGGCATCGGTGAAGCAGATTGATTTCAGATCGTTGTAGGAGCCGCACCATATTGTAGTCCAATTTTCACCACTATCGGTGGTTTTCAACACCATTCCCTGTTCACCTGCAATATAGCCAGTATGTTCATCCGTAAAGAATACAGATTCAAACTCAAAATCTGTCCAGATAACCGGTAAAGTAGTCCAGGCAGCGCCTCCATCTTCGGTCTTGATAATGGTTCCCCAATCTCCAACTGCATATCCTGTATTGGCATCGGTGAAGTAAACTGATTTCAGATCATGAAAGATCCCACCCGACAAAGCGGTCCATAATGTGTCGTCGGTGGTGATCTTAAGGATGATTCCGGAATCACCCACTACATACCCTGTATTGGCATCGGGAAAGTAAACCGAGCGCAGATTTTTCGTTGTTCCACTGCTTAATGCAATCCAGCTGGCTGCTCCATCGGTGGTTTTCAGGGCAGTTCCACCTTCGCCCACGGCTATACATGTATTGGCGTCAATCGTGAATACTGATAACAGATCATTGGCTGTCGTACCGGTTAACAATGACCAGGTTGAGCCTCCATCCCCGGTTTTCAGGATAGTTCCAAGATGTCCGGCGGCATAACCTGTATAGGTGTCATAAAAATCAACGGATGATAGCGAGTTGCCCTGCGGTAATGGGTTTTGCCATGTCCACTGAGCAAAGGCAAATGCTGTAATAAGTGTGAAAATAATCGAAAAGCTGATTTTTTTCATTTTATATAGGTTTATTATTGTCAGGCAAGAATGGTGCCAAATCTTTTTTCAATGGTTTATGTGTATGTCATCCAAGAATAATTTTGATCCTTGGAAGTTTATCATCACCATTTTCGTGCATATTCTTAAAAGCAGATGTCACAGTTTTTTCGGGGATGAGCAACAGGTTTTATGATATGATAATCGTCATCGAGGGGCTTTTTCATTCATACCCTTTCAGTTTTTTCCTGATGAAACCCAACGGGATCACCCCAGTTTGACGCCCTTCAAATTCATATACACGGCAAGAATAGCTGAACCCTGAAGGCTTTACCCCCCAAACATTTGCAAACTATGCCCAAATTGAAATCAAGCAAATTGCCAAATGATCTCAATCCTTTATGAGACGAATAGAGAACCCGCCCCACATATAATAGGTTGAGCTTACGCAATCGTCACTGTAATTATACAATAAATGGTTCGCCGCAAAGTCAGTTTCTATCAGAGTATTGCTCCAGTAACTGCTGGCAAAATGAAGGTCGGTAAAAATTTCATCGCTGTGGGCACGATATCCGGCAGGTAAAGCAGTAAAACCGCTTTCATTGGTTGCACCTTCGTTTTGGATTATCCAATGTGAAGTACCGGTTTCTTTCATTTTACCTCCAGCAACACTTCCGCCACCCAGAAATGTGGTCAATACTGTAAACTCTTCATCAGTAGGCACATGCCAACCTTCAGGTGCTATATTTCGGATATCCGAAGCTGCATATGCATTATACAATCTGCCATAAGTGGCAATGGAGTCTGGATTATTCCTGTGTTGATAATTACAATAGGCACCGGATGTTAATCTTGGCCATGCATAATTATCCGTAATATTTGGAATTGAATCACCATTACGATACTTCGTAGTACGTAAATTTTCCGCCATCCATGTTTGTGTTCCAATAGTTATCGTTTTATAAATATTACCTTCCTGATCGGTCATGGTTCCATAAACCAGATTTGTGTTAAAAACTGCTGTAGTTTTATCGTTGAATGGATTACTACTTATACTCTTATCCTGGTCTTTCTTACAACCGCTTATTACCATTAATATCAGGCCTATTATTGCTATTGGATAAATCCGGATACTGGGTTTTGTTTTCAATATTGTACTTGTATGATTTTAAGGCATTATTTTATCGTGGTCAGGAGGCCGTTATTTCAAAAAGCATAACCGGAGGCTTTTCTTATCCTCTATCTTTACTGAACATGGTAATCAGATAAACTAATCTTTCAAACAACGAATTGATAACCCGGTATTTTCAATTCTCCCTTCGTTTGAGCTGGCCATAAATGGGTCATTGTAAAGCATGGCCCAAAATGCAGCATAATATGGTTTAATCTCGGTAGAACTCCACCAGATACCTCTAACTTCAATGTCCTTAAATTTATTATCTGGTATTATTTCAAAGAGTCCACCCGGAAGGGCTGTAAAACCGCTTACATTAGTAGCTCCCGTATTAGGATTTAACCAATGATCTGTGCCAGCTTCTTTTAGACTGCCACCCGCATTGATACCCCCAAATAATTCTCTCAGGATTCTCCATTCGGCATCAGTGGGCACATGCCAGCCGGCAGGGCAAAGCTGGCGTGAATCTATAATAGTGTAAAAGTTGTAGAGTCTGCCATATGTAATGTTATTGCTTGGTTTATCATCGTAATCACGATAAGCCCCGGTTAAGATATTGTTCCATTGGAAATTATTGGTGACATTGGGAATTGAGTCCCCATTCCGGTAGTGAGTAACTTTCAGGTTCTCAACCATCCACACCTGCGTACCGATGGTTACTGTATGATAAACATTGCCGTCAATGTCTTTTACCAGATTATTGTTGCCATCGTCTTTCTTACAACTGTTTATAAGCATTAATAACACGCCTATTACTAAAAATGAGTAATTCCAAAATCTGTTTCTCTTTTTCATTTCAATTAAATTAAAAGTTATTACTCATTTAATATCACTACTGACCGACTAAATTAATATAAAAGAGGGTACTCCCAAATGGTTTCCCCTCAATGTTGTAGTTTTGTTTTGCACCAAAAAACTTCAACATGGGTAAAGATACAGAAATAAAATTAGTCGG